>NZ_JAHFAQ010000083.1 GCF_023250475.1 Sulfuricurvum sp.
CAAAAACAAGGGCAAAGAAGGGGATATCCATTACTTTGCTACCACGATTGTCCCCATAAAAAACCATGACGGTACTATTGTGGAAATCCTCTCGATTCGTCATGAAATCACCGATATGGTCAAAGCCAAAGAGGAGGCGCTCCAAACTCTCGAAGCTAAAACTAAATTCTTTGATCAGATATCACACGAACTCCGAACCCCACTCAATGCAATCGTCAACTTTACCGATCAGGCATTGGAGAGCTATGATGAGATAGTCGAAGATGAAGTGAGCCGCGAATTGGTCAAAAAATATTTACAGCGTTCGTATGCCAATGCCGAAAATTTGTTGGAGTTGATCAACTCCCTTTTGGATATCGCCAAAATGAAGTCGGGAAAAACAGTTTTCGATATTGCATCAAACAATGCGGTTTCTCTTGCCCGTGAGGCCTTTGAAAACTGTTCAAGTCTCCTCAAAAACAGCGCAATCAACTATCAATTTAAGGCAGCGAAAAGTGTTATCCCGATAGAGTGTGACGGTGTAAAATTTAAACAAATCATCACCAATCTTATCTCGAATGCATTGAAATTTACGGCCGAAGGGTTTGTGGAAGTACGGCTGGATGAGAGCGAGGATACCTGTGTGATAGAGATTGAAGACAGCGGTATCGGGATACCGAGTGAAAAACTCTCCTTTGTATTCGAACCGTTTGCTCAAGTGCGCGATCACGGATTTGGTACGGGTCTGGGATTAAACATCGTACGCGAATATGCTGAGGCGATGGAGATGTCACTCGAGCTTCGCTCTGAAGAGGGAACGGGGAGCTGTTTTACGCTGAGAATTAAGAAGTCTTTACATTAAACGTTAGTAATAATTTGATTTCTATGAAATAACTATTTTGAATTTGTATAAGGAATTCTAGTGTTCAGTCGCCACTATCAAATCATCGATACTCTCCATGAAAATATCTCTACGGTGGTCTATCGTGCACGGCGTACGGCCGATGCTCAAACAGTGATTGTCAAAATGCTCAAACCGGGTGAAATAACCGAGCATAGAGTTTCCCAGTTTATGAACGAACAGCAGATTCTCTCGTCTCTTAAATCTCCCGATATCGTTAAATTGATAGAGATTGTCGCACTCCCTACGGAATATCTTCATGTATTTGAAGATATCGGCGGAAATTCTCTGTATGAGATGCTGCTGGAACACCGTTTCTCGATTGGTGAGGGGCTGAATATCGCTATTAAAATTGCGGAAGCACTCCATTTTATTCATCAAAAGCACATCGTTCATGCCGATGTCAACCCTAAAAATATCATTTACAATAATGAAACCAAAGTACTCCAAATTATCGATTTCGGATACTCGATCATCGATAATCATCTTCGTTACAATAGTGATGTCGATGTGGGAACCTCGGGCAATCTGATGTATATGTCGCCTGAACAAACGGGGAGAACCAAACAGCGTATCGATTCCCGTAGTGATTTATACAGTTTCGGGATGAGTCTTTATCATCTTTTTTCAGGCCGTTTTCCGTATGAGGCAAAAGACCGTTATGAATTGATCCATAAACAAATCGCGCTGCGTCCGGAGCCGATTGAAAACTATGTCGAAAATTTTCCTCCGGTGCTCTCTTCGATCATCAATCGACTCACTTCGAAAAAAGCGGATGAACGTTACCAAAGTGACGAAGCATTGCTGTATGATCTTAAATACGCCCTCAAAACCCTCGATACGTCGGATCAAATCCCTTGGTTTGAGATAGGGACACACGATCAGCCTTCCCTTCGTTTCGGTGATCATCTCTTCGGCAGAGATATCGAGCTCGGACGGCTGAAGGATGCGGCACATAATGTCGCTTTGCATAAATCGGTTCGACTTGTCGTATCAGGTCTTCCCGGTGTCGGTAAGACCCGTTTTATTGAAGAGTTTTTAACCCTTTTAAGTACCGGAGGGAACCGTATTCTTCGAGGAAAATTCGAACAATACCGTTCTTCTCATCCGTATTTAAGTATTAAACAGCTTTTTGTTCAGCTTAAAATAGTATGGAAACGTCATATTAACACCCATAAACCTTTTCATCTGGATGCGCGCAGTGAATATACCTTGGGTTATTATTTTCCTGAGTTACGCGAAATGTTGATGCAAAAAAATCTCTCATACAGCTCAGCGGGTGACGAGATGCATCATCAGCTCCCGTATGCCGTTCAACAGCTGTTACGTCAGCTTTCAAGCGATACATCTCCGTTGGTCATTTTTATGGATGATTTGCAATGGGCGGATGCGGCATCACTGGATTTGATCTATCGAACGATTTTTCAGATGGATATTCCCAATCTCCATTTTATTTTCAGTTATCGTGACAAAGAGATAGAATCCAATCAAAGTGCATGGACATTTGTTCAAAAAGTTCGCGAAAGCCGATCTTCTGATTTATACATCTTCGATCTTATTCCTCTCTCCAAACCCGATATCCGCCGTATGTTTCATTCGATTTTAGGATCGGATGGGGCTGAGGTGGATGCTTTATCGGATATTATCTATAAAAAAACGGACGGAAATCCATTTTATATCAAGACGCTTTTCTATAATTTAGTCGATTCAAAAGAGATCACTTATGTGGGGGGCGCATGGCATTTTCAAATCGAAAAGATTCGTGCTTACGGAGCCACTATCAATATCGCCGGATTGATTACCGATAAATTTTCAAAACTCACAACCGAAGAACAGAATTATTTACGCTATTTATCGGTATTAGGGAATCGTTTTGAGATAGAGCTGTCACGACGAATGATGAAAGCGCTGAAATATCCCGATGCGATGATGGAACGGCTAGAAGTCAAAGGATTTATCGAACTGTTCGGCGGACATTATCAGTTTGTACACGACATGATACAGCATCATATTATTGCCTCCATCCCTTCTTCCCAACGTGAGGAGATTGACCGCGCTATCGGTGAATTTTTGGAACGTGCCTATAGAGTGGGAGCGTATGATGATGTCATCGGTGTCGTTATGCATCTTAATCGTGGATTTAAGCAAGAAACTGGGAATAAACGTTCATTGCATTTGAATCTCAAAGCTTTGAAGGAGATGGTCCTTAGCGGTTTGTATTCGATAGCTCTGGAGCATTTTAGATGGATGCAAGAGAGCGGATTGTGTCAGATGCTCGAAGCATTGAAACCTTCTGACGTGTTTGATTTAAAGGTATTGAGTATCAAAGTTTATTATCTGAATGCTTTGCATACAGAAGCGCAAACAGCACTCCAGGAATTGATGCAGCAGACCAATATGCTTCGTGAACGGCTGATTTGTTTCACCCTTTTTAAAGATCTTTGTGTGACGAGAGGGGGCGGATTTGAGGAATTGATTCTTTTTGGAAACACACTTCTGCATGATCTCGGGTTGGATGTTCCTGGACAACGCAAAGAGATAGAAGAGAGTGTTTTAGCGCTTAGAACGTTTATTCTCAATCATCCATCTTCAAAGGACGCCGAAGCGATAAAAGCGCTTCCGAAACTCAAAAACAGTTCCAAACAGCGGATTATCGCGATACTGGTAGACTATTGGGAAGCGGCCTATTATTTAGCCGATATCCCTTTGATGCAATGGGCCTATCTGAGTATTGTCGAAGTTTCGTTTCGTTTCGGAAATTCCAGCGGATCGGCATTCGGATATGTTCTCTACGGTGCGCAGATGGTGAGCGAACACCGCTACAAAGAGGCGTACCGATTCGGTGAAGCGGCATTGAAATTTAATCACCGATTCGAAGACGAGAGCATGCTTCCGAAAGTGCATAATTTTATGGCAAATTTTATCAGCCCTTATACAAAGCCGTTGGAGCGAAATATTCCGCTGTATCAAAAGAGTCTTCACCAAAGCAAAGTAAACGGCGATATTATCTTCGGAACGTGGGCAAACTTTTTGATGCATTTGAGTGAGTATTTCAGTGGAAAATCGCTTGAATCGCTTCGGGATAATATCCGTAATGAGAGCCATTTTCTCCTTAACTCGGGTGATCGAAAAATGATTGCTATTTTTGAGGTTCTTCGCTCTACCGTCCATATGTGGCAGGAGAGAGATGAAGATACGGAAGAAGCGGAAGAAGCGGCGATTGCCTTGTGGGAAGAGGAGAAGTTCTATCCCGCGTTGGCTTGGTATGGGATTATCAAAGCTCAGACATGCTGGATCGAGGGGGATATTGATAAAGGGTTGGAGTATCTAAATCGATTTGTCCGCAGTGAAGCAAACGAAGTGATTATGTTTCCGAAAATGAGACTTCATCCCCTTCGAGCTTTGCTTCTTCTGGGGAAAAAAACTCCGTTGAGTGTGGAAGAAGAGTCTCTTCTGTCCGAGGATTTGAAGCTTTGTGATGTTTATGCCGCTTCTTCACCCAAAGAGTTTAAGTTTTGGAAACTACTGCTTCGCGCGCAGAGGTCTAAAGAATCCCTTCAGTATTGGGACATTGCCAAACTCTATGATGCAGCGCTGAATGAAGCACGGAAAAACAACAATCCGTTTGCCATTGCCGTCGGTGCTCTGTGTGCAGGGCGTTTTTGGAGTGAAAAACGTTTTGAGGACTTAAGCCGTTTCTATTTCAGCGAAGCGGCGGTTGGGCTGAATCAGTGGGGTGCCTACAGAGCGGCTGAACGGCTAAAAGCAAAAATGCATTTAAATGCCCCATATCCTGCCGAAACTCTGGAACATTCGTCCAACAGTTCATTGTTGCGTTCCGAGCCGACTAATTATCGCAGTCTTCTTAAGTCATTTTACGCACTTTCTCAAAGTATGGAGAAAAAAGAGCTTTTGCAGACATTGATGCAGACTATTTTGGAAAATGCGACGGCGAGTAAAGCGGTATTGATCCTCAAAGAAGAGGAGATGTTTTATACCAGTGCCAAAATCGTGTTTGAAAACGGGAAAATTGATTTTTATCATACCAAACTGAGTGAAACCGATTTTGTTCCGTTTCATCTTATTACCCATGCAATCGATACACGGCATAAAGTAATCCAAAACAGCCCGGCGGAAAATGGGAAGTTTCAATACGATAACTATTTCCTCACCCGAAAACCGGCATCGTCTATCGCCATTCCGACGTTGATTGAAGGGAGTGTGAGAGGGGTTCTTTATCTCGAAAATGAGGAAATCTCGACGCCTCTGAACACCGATACTCTTCAAACTCTGCGATTATTGCTGACGCAAGCCGTGATTATCTATAAGAATGCCCTCTTGTATGAAACACTCAAAAGCAATGAAGAGAAACTCAACAAAGCGCAGCAGATTTCCCATGTCGGGAGCTGGCAATACGATAGCGTCACCGATGAGATCATTTGGTCTGCCGAAACGTATCGGATTTACGAACTGGAACCGTTTTCAATCCCGATCAATAACGAGTGGTTTTTTGCCCATATCTACCCTGATGATGTCGAATTGATTCAGGACGCGAAAGAAAAAGCGTTTCGCGGCGAACGTTTTTACGATGTAACGCACCGAATACTTACTGCTTCAGGGAATATACGAATCGTTCATCAGCGTGCCGAAGTTTATTGGGAAGATGAACATCAAAAATTTTCAGGAACCATCCAAGATATTACCGAATCCAAACACTCCGAAGAGCTGATTGACCGCTTATCTCAGGTTGTCAATCAAACTCCCCTTTCAACGATTATCACCGACTCTTTCGGTGCCATTGAATATGTCAATAATCATACGCTTAAAATGACCGGCTATTTCAACCATGAATTAATCGGACAGAAGATGAAAATATTTAACTCCGGGCTTCACCCTGAGTTATTTTATCAAGAGATGTGGTCTACGATTACCCAAAAACGCTCTTTTTGGCGGGGAACGATTGTCAACCGGATGAAAAATGGGGAGTTGCGCGATTGTGCGTCGACGATTTTTCCGATTTTCAACACTCAAGATGAGATTATCAATTTCGTGACGATCCAAGATGACGTTACCGAGAGAAATATGAAAGATAGATTGTTTTTGATGCAAACGCGTCAAGCTCAAATGGGAGAGATGCTGAGTATGATCGCCCATCAATGGCGCCAGCCGTTGGCGATCATGAGTGCTTTGATAAGCCGCCAAAAAATCAATATCATGTTAGAACGCTCAACGTTAGAGGAGATTAACAAAAGTTTCGATGAAATGGAGATACAGGTTCAGCACCTCTCCCGCACTATCACCGACTTTAAAGATTTTTTCAAGCCTGATAAACAAACGGCGCTGACGAAGAGTTCCCTCATCGTCTCCAAAACCCTTGAATTGGTAGAACATACGCTAATGAATAAAAATATTCACGTGAAGATAGACCATTCCAACGACACTGAGTATCGAACCTATGAAAACGAACTGATTCAGGTGATATTAAATCTGATCAAAAATGCCCAAGATGCTTTTGAAGAGAAAGGGGTGAATAATCCACAGATCGTTATTCATACCGATCAGAAGGACGGAGAGGTTATTCTCAGTGTTGAAGACAATGCCGGGGGAATCGATCCCGGGTTTATCGATACGGTATTTTCACCGTATACTTCGACAAAAAGTGATAACGGGACGGGATTGGGTCTGTATATGTCCAAAACCATTGTCGAAGAACATTGTCATGGAGTCATAGGTGCCGAAAATATTGAAGGCGGTGTCCGCTTTAGCCTTCGATTTCCGATTCAATATTGATTAGGGCAAAAAAATGCTATGATTTAGCCTCAAATTGAATGGGGTAAAGTCTTAAATAATTTTTTATTTGTAATAATTTGGTAGTTTTAAAGGAAAATATTTTTCCTGTGACTTTTCTGTGACTTTTTAATATTACACTTTCTCATATTTGAAAATGGAATGAAAAATTCTAATCTATAATACATGGTGGAAGATGAAAGATTTAAGACTTTTAATCGTTGATGATGTCGAAGACAATCGTCTTGTCCTCAATGCCATTTGCCGAAAAATGGAAGGTTTTGAGATCAAAGAGGCGGTTGATGGCGTCAATGCGATTACCGTGTGTGAAGCATGGCATCCTCATATTATTCTGATGGATGTGATGATGCCCAATATGGACGGATTTGAAGCCTCCAAGGTGATCAAATCCCGTTTTCCTGAAACGATCATTATTGTGGTTACTGCCGTGATAGATCCTCAGATGGAAGCCCACATGGCGACTATAGGGGTTTCGGCGTATGTCCATAAACCGATCAATAAAGAATTGATCCGATTTAAACTGCAAAGTTTCGGAGCATTTTTACGTTCCAAAGACGGAATTCATACGAAACTCTCCGCCAAAGAGGCACTTAACCCTTTTTCGTCTGATGTCCGCCATTTCAAAACAATATTTGATATCACTGATGCTGAGGGGATGATGGACTTCGGGGTATGGGTCCTTTCACGGTGTGAGGAGCGTAAATCCAGCTCCTCGTCAAAAGTGGACCCGATGATCGAACTGTTCTATGAGTTGATGCGTCAGGGGCTTCGTGACGAAGAGCAGGTTAGTATCATCATTGAAGAGAGCTTTGAAGAGATTTTTATGACGATGAAGTTGGATAAACCGATTGTTCTCAAACCAAAAGCACAAGCACTGGCGGATGATTTACAGTCGCACTGCATCATTCGACAAAATTTTGCCTGTGTCCGTTTACATAATGGTCGCGCTGATGTAAAACCGACTTCATCGGTGGACGTGATTGAAAAAGCTCCGGTATTGAAAAAAGAGGCGCTTGTAGAGAAACTTCCGGAAGTTGTGGAACCAACGACAGCTGTTTTACCGATATCGGAGCCTGCAGTCGACAAAGAGGTTCGTACTATCAATCAGAATGAGCAAGGGCTTCTTCGTCAGAGTTTTGTTGATAAAACAAGAGCCGTGGATTATGTACGAGAGATCGGAGGAGATGTTCTTGATGAGATTCGAGATTTGGAGGGTCTGGACGAGGAGTGGATCGAAAAACTTCATGCTCTCGAAGAAGAATCCACTATCGAGAATATCCGCAGTTTTGCCGACGGTGTATTAGGGGTATATGTACGCGCCATTAACAACCTGTTTGAATTTACCGCTTTGGCCTATGCCCTCTCATCGCTGGGGACGTTTATGAAAGAACATGCCGATGCGATTGTTAGCGATCCTAAAAAACTAAAAATGCTGGTGATGCTTACCGAGCATTTGGGAAGCGACCTCACATCCTGGAGAGAACATATTTTTTCATTGCAGGATGCCGCAGATATCCACTATCTGGATAGTTCGTTTTTCAGCTCGTGCATGCAGATAGAACAGATTGTCGGAAATAAAGAGATTGAGACGGACGAGGACAACGATATGGAATTCTTTTAAATTCTATCTCAACACCATTCTTTCTGCATAATTAAATATACAATTGTGGAAGAAAGATTTTTAACAACTATATCAAGGAGAACCTAAGTGGCAAAAAGAGTAATTATTGTAGACGATTCGAGAGCGGTTATTGCAACAGCGGAGTTGGCATTGGAGAGTTTGATCGGCAGTGGTGTGATTGAGTTTAAATCGTATCTGAACCCGTTAGAGCTATTGGGTGCCCTTCAAGCGGGTACTGAGAATTTTGATATGCTGATCAGTGATGTCAATATGCCCGAAATGAACGGATTAGACTTGGCTCGAGCCATCAAATCGGATGAGCGGTACAAAACCAAACCGATTATCGTCTTGACGACGGAGAGTTCGGAACAGATGAAGATGAGCGGAAAAGAGATCGGTGTTACCGGATGGATGGTTAAACCGTTCAATGATGAGAAACTGGTGAAGTCAATCAAAATGGTATTGGGGGTCTAAACGATGGAGCAAAACACATTACAGTCCCGACGAGAGCGGTATTTAACGTTCTTTTTGGGAGAGGAACAGTACGGGATTGCAATTGATCGTATCAAAGAGATCATTGCCATCATGAAAGTGACGAACGTTCCTAAAACTCCTGCGTATATGCGCGGCGTTATCAATCTGCGTGGCTCGATCATCCCCGTTGTCGATACACGGCTCCGTTTCGGGATGGAGACCAAAGAGGAAGATATGCATACGGCGATTGTGATCGTTGAAGTGGATAAGGTAAACATCGGATTCATCGTCGATCGGGTCGAAGAAGTAGCGAGTATAGAGAGTTCAAAACTAAGCGAACCGCCGAAATTCGGTAACAATATTGATACGGATTTCATCTGTTCTATGGCACAGATGGAAGAGAACGTCGTGATGATTTTAGATGTTTTGAAGCTCTTTGAAGCGGATGAACTGATCAGTTTAGAACAAATACAAAAAATAGAAACCCAAACAGGAGAATGAGATGAATTGGTTGGAAAATATGGTTTTACAAACAAAATTGACGTTGTTAACCGGAATAATGGTTCTTGCAATGATTATTTTAGGGGTTATGGGATTTAAAGCGACTGCCGGATGGGAAGCCGATATCGTTCAAATCGGAGATGTTCGTGTCCCTTCACTCATAAGTGTTGCAACGATCCGTAATGGAACGCAGCTGGTAGCGATTCAGCAAAATAGGGTTCGCGGTCTTAAGGGTGACCCTCAATTGAAAGAGAAGATGCAGAACGCGTCTGAAGAGATAGAAGCCGGATTTGAGCGTATTGATAAAGGTATGAAAATATATGAGCCGCTTCCGCAGTCACCTGAGGAAGAAAAAGAGTGGAAAGCGTTTAAACCTACGTATGAATCATGGCGTAAACAAAGTGAATTATTTAATAAAGATGTTGTGAGTGTTTTAGCAAAAACAGATGATCCTGCCCAGATTGAACAATTGTTTGCCAAAATGACACAACAATTAGATGTTATTCGTGCAGATCGTAAAGCTTCTGCCGAAAAATTGCAAAATGTGTATGACATTAATAAAGATATGATTGAAAAAACCAATACGGTTGCAAAAGAAACATCATCTTCGTATAAACAGATGTTTATGATTGTTGCCGTTCTTTCGATCCTTTTTGCGATTCTTTTCGCTTGGGCATTGATCCGTTCGATTACCCGTGCGATCACAGAGAGCGTCACGACCATCCGCGACGGTGCAATGCAGATCACGTCGGCATCCGATCAAGTTGCTTCGTCATCGTCGTCATTGGCACAAGGGGCAAGCGAGCAGGCTTCCAGTGTCGAAGAGGTCAGTGCGACACTCG
>NZ_JAHFAQ010000084.1 GCF_023250475.1 Sulfuricurvum sp.
ACCGTCGAAAATGATCCGCTCAATTCAGATATTGCGGCAACCGAACTCGCAACCTCAAAATCAACCAAAATGACGGGAGATAGCGCAGCTATTCTTGCCGATATTCCGGGAGTAAGTCTCTACAATATGGGAAGTAGTGCTTCATTGCCGGTTATCCATGGTATGGCTGATGATCGTGTCAAAATCGATATCGACGGCATGACCATCACCTCAGCCTGCCCGAACCACATGAATCCGGCACTCTCTTATATTGATACTACTAAAATTGAATCCATTGACGTTATGGCGGGAATTACCCCCGTAAGTGAAGGAGGTGACAGTATCGGAGGAACGATTGCAGTCAAATCCAAAGATCCTCTTTTTGCAAAAAACAGTAGCGAAGCTCTTATAAGCGGAGAAATTTCCGGTTTTTATCGCAGCAATAATCAAGCACGCGGAGCTTCAGTAAGCGCATCAGCAGCAAATGATAAAATCAGCGTCAACTATTCAGGATATGCAGAAAAGGCTGACAATTATAAAAATAGTGACGGTGCCTTAGTCCGAGATACCCTTTACAAGCAAGAAAACCACTCCGCAACTATTGCCTATAAAACCGATGACGGCTATGTATCTCTTAAAATGGCCCAAAGCAATGTCGATTACATCGGTTTTCCCAACCAATACATGGACATGCTCGGCAATAAATCGATTTCGGGTAACTTAAACTATAAAGGCAAAGTCGGTGCATTGTTGATTGATGCCAATGCTTACCGCCAAAATACCGATCACTATATGAATAAGCTTATAGGTGAACGTACCGGCAACATGCCAATGTATACGGAAGCCAAAGAGAGCGGAATCAACCTCAAAGCAACATTACCTCTCACCTCGACCCAAACCCTTAAATTCGGTGCCGATTACGATCGCTATCGTCTTAATGACTGGTGGCCGGCAGATACTGTCAATCATATGGGCGGTATGAATCCAGGAACATTTCTAAACATTAACAACGGCGAACGCGACCGCATCGGACTCTTCACCGAAGCTGTTTCACAATGGAGCAATAAACTTTCCTCCGTCATCGGAGTACGTGCGGACATCATCACTATGGATACGGATGATGTTCACGGATACAATGGATATACTGGCTTTACAGGGGCTAACAACAATGACCCGATTGATGCAGCATATTTTAATGGACTTGATCACAAAATTAAAGACAACAATTTCGATTTCACGGCAACAACGAAATATGAATACAGCAGTACTGCCGACATGGAACTCGGCTTTGCCCGAAAAACCCGTTCACCGAATATATACGAACGTTTTTCATGGGCAGGAAGTTCCGGTACATACAATAACCCTATCCGAATGGATATGAGAATGGTCAACTGGTTCGGAGATGCCAACGGATACGTCGGAAATATCGATCTTGTACCCGAAGTCGCCAATACGGTAAGTGCGACCCTTTCACTCCATGATGCGGCAGAAAAATCATGGGAACTCAAATTAACCCCCTACTACACCAAAGTAAAAGATTTTATTGATATTAATCTTGTCAATCAAGCAAGTGGAATCAACTATTTTCAATTCATAAATGCTGATGCTCATCTATTTGGAGCAGACCTATCAGGATACGCAATATTATGGGACAACAGTGATAACGGCAAAGGAACCCTTAAAGGGACACTTAGTTACACTCGAGGTTTTCGTGATGATGGCGGATCGCTCTATCATATGATGCCGCTGCATGCAAAAATTAGCCTATCACGTATTTCCGGTGCATGGAACAATGGAATTGATGTTGAAAGTGTAGCTGCAAAAGAGTCAGTCGATACACTTCGTAAGGAACCGATGACTCCTGGATATGCGCTAGTCGATCTACGTACCGGCTATGCATGGTCTAAACAGTTTAATATGGATTTCTCCATCACAAACTTCTTTGACAAAGCGTATTCACTTCCACTTGGAGGCGTAGACACGGTTAACAATACAGCCAGCACCTATACACCGCTGCAAGGGATGGGGCGTTCATTTAACGCAGCACTCACTTATAAATTCTAACCTTAAACTGTTTCGTCATTTCCCGCATCTTGCGGGAACTACAGTTGGCTCTCCAAAAACCATCCGAAACCGAACATCAGTCCCGGTGTTTTGGCTTTGGTCTCATCCATGACAAATGCTTTTACCTCACGCACACCGATCTCAACGACTTCTATGGATTCGACACCGATACCGCCGCCGTCATTTACCCTCATAGATTCATTAATTCGGGCTGCATAAAGCGTCTGTACCGATCCTGCAAAACCTACCGCCGTGTAAAACGACGTTACGCGCTCAATCTGATTTAAAGGTACCAAATAGCCGCACTCTTCGAGTATCTCTTCGTGAGCGATCTCGACAAGGGGTTTCTCTTTATCAACGATTCCGGCACACAGCTCATACGTATAACCGTCATTGTTTTTAAGATACACTGGGGGTCGAAACTGTCGAACGACGATGAGAGATTCATGCTCTTCATGATACAAAAGGATCGCGACACTGTCGTGAACTTCTACCATATCCCATGCTTTGGATACCCCTGTTTGGGAATATCGCATCCGTTTCGGCTTTACAAAATCAGACTCTACACACGGTTCGATCGTCACGTTTGTAATCATTGCCACTCTTTAAAAAGGTTTCGGTTTTAGCGTCTGGCTGTCAACATAGTAGGTTTCATGGAAATCAAAATACGGTTTACGTACCGGTTTGGTTTTGAGTGCCTTTTTAAATATTTTATCCATTTTATCCCGTATGGCGACAAAAACTCTCCGCTCTTTTCCGCTAAACCCTTCGGTTGTCTTTTTCATAACGCTCAGAGGATTGATCGCCGTAGTCCCCGAATACATCCCAAAATGGAGATGCGGTCCCGAAGAGAGTCCGGAATTGCCCACATATCCGATCACCTCTCCTTGTTTTACACTGGAACCGTTATGAATACCGCTTCGAAACGATTTTTGGTGCGCATAGAGGCTTGTTAACCCATTGGCATGTCGAATCTTGATGGTATTGCCATAACCCCGAGACGAGCCGGCAAAACAGACACGCCCATCCCCCGTTGAAAGGATCGGTGTCCCCGGACGTGCACCGAAATCGACCCCGACATGGGCACGATAACGGTGCAATATCGGATGGTAACGGCTCTTCGTAAAACCGGAGGTAATACGGGGATTTTTGATCGGGAGTTTGAACAAAAACTTCTCGTATTGTGCCCCTTTTTCATCGTAAAAACGACCGTCGCTGTGGCGGTATACGGTCACTTTTTTTCCGTTAATTTCAACCATCGCACCGTGCACTTCAGGCATTGAAAATGGCTTGCCCAAACGGTATTTTTGAGTATAGACTATAATAATCGGGTCGCCTGCTTTGAACCCTTTTCGAAAATCCACTTTCCCTTTAAACATTTTGACGAAAACGGAAGCCAAATTTTTAGATCCGGTCGCTTTTACTATATCATCGTAAGGGAGACTTTTTATCGGTACATAGAGCGTTTCCGTATACTCTTCGCTCACGATGGGTGTTACTTTCATCGCATAGCGGTTTTTCGGCGTGAGATAAATCTGAAGCTGCAATTCATCATTGACCGGAATTAATATTTGACGAATGATGTTCTTATTGCTCAAAACCATTTGACAATTAGCATTGTAGGGAATATCTTCGGTAAGGGTCTGATCCTCTTTATCGAGATTGTAATAAAGAGAAAGAGGAAGTTTTTTCCGCTCAAGAAAGGTGAGTAGACTTTCACCGTCATTCCATTTGAAAGGTTTTACTGAGCCGCCGAAAAGGAGAAGGGGCAATAATAGCAATATAAAAAGACGGCCCATTCTTATCCTTGGTCGAAATACGCTTAGAAAGCGAAAAAGAATTAAATGATAGCAAAAATTCCATTTACAAAGAGGTGTTTGGCTATAATCACCCCTACTTACTTTACCAAAAGGTTACCATGATGCGCATCTGGCTTATTACTCTTATTACCTGCAGCGTCTTGAACGCTTCCTCTATCACTGCACCGCTACTCGAGATTGAAGAGGATCGGGCAGCCATTGTAGCCGAGAATTTACGGGAGGGGATGAGCGGTTTTATCGTTCGGCAGTTCGATGATACCCACAGTGCCATTATCGCCAATGCGCGCGTTGAAAAGATAAATCCGGTCAATCACCGTGCCCTATTGCAAATCAGTGAGTACACCGGACTTCACCAGAGCGCACTTCCAAGCGGAAACTGGACGCCGAAAGTATCCGACATCGCCGTAATGGCGTATGATTATGAGCGAGCCCTTCTCATCGCTCCTAATGATGATACGTACGATGCAATTACCAAAAGTATCTCCGGGATTGAATGGGTTCATCCCGATAACTATGCTACGTTTCTCTCTTACGAAGGGCATCAGACTCCATTAGTAGATGATTTTAAAAGCTACTGTACCGCCAACTCGGTCGGACTACTCTACATCCAAAGCGCACAGAACCTTTTTACGTTGGATTGTAAAAGCTTTACGCTCCTTCAAACAACCCAATTTGCGAGTATTTCCGAGAAAAAACAAACGCCTTTCTTCACCCGTATTCCAACAATACGCGCCGCATGGTGGGGCAAAGGAAGCTCAAGTTTAGACAGTTATGAGCCTTACTACCTTGAAATAATTGCTTTAAACAATTCAAAGAACAAAGAGCTATATGAGCTATACAAAGCAAAATTTAGCGATAAGAGTGCACTATTGCGTTATTTCGAGATTAAGGAATAAGCAATGCTATCCGCTTCTGCACTAGATTTTTTTACAACCTTACTGGGCAAAGAGAACGTTTACAGCGATAAAGCCCACCTGATTGCCTACAGTTATGACGCAACGCGTGAGCGTTTTGAACCGGAAGCGGTTCTATTTCCCCGCCACGAACAAGATGTCAGCGATATCCTAAAATACTGCAATGAACACCGCATCGTGATCGTCCCGCGCGGAGCCGGAAGCGGTTTTACCGGCGGAGCGTTGCCGGCCAACGGCGGAATCGTTTTGGCCTTTGAAAAGCACATGAACAAAATTCTGGAAATCGATATGCAGAACATGGTCGCTATCGTTCAGCCGGGCGTCGTCAATATGGAACTTCAACGTGCCGCTGAAGAAGTCGGACTGTTTTATCCGCCCGATCCGGCAAGCCAAGAGTACTCGACCATCGGCGGCAATGTCAATGAAAACGCAGGCGGTATGCGCGCTGCCAAATACGGGATTACCAAAGACTACGTCATGGCGATCCGTGCAATACTTCCCAACGGTGATATTATCAAAGCGGGTAAACGGACGATCAAAGATGTCGCCGGCTATAACATTGCAGGGATTTTGATTGCTTCAGAGGGGACATTGGCCGTTACTACTGAAGTGACCCTCAAGCTCCTCTCCAAACCTAAAATGACGAAAACCGCTATGGGAATTTTCCCCACGGTCAACGCAGCCATGGAAGCGGTCTACAAAACCATGGCAAGCGGCGTAACACCCGTAGCCATGGAGTTTTTAGATAACCTCACCATCCGATCTGTAGAACAAGTCTATAAAAAAGGGCTTCCGATAGAAGCGGGAGCCATCTTGGTTACCGATGTGGATGGAAATCTTGAAGAAGATCTCGACTTTCAGCTCTCGTTGATCCAAAAAGTCTTTCAAGAAAATGGATGCAGCGAGTTCAAAATTGCCCAAAACAAACAAGAAGCAAGCGATTTGTGGTTTGCCCGTCGCAATGCCAGCCAATCACTCTCGGTGTACGGCTCTAAAAAAATCAATGAAGATGTCACCGTACCGCGCTCCGCATTGCCTGAGCTGCTCGAAAAATTCGATGCTATCGCTAAAAAATACAACATCAATATCCCCTGCTTCGGCCACACGGGTGATGGCAATGTCCATACGAATGTCATGGTGGACGGAAAAGACCCCGAGCAGGTCAAAATCGGCTATGAAGCAATTCGTGAAGTATTCCAAGCCACAATCGATCTGGGTGGAACGCTCAGCGGAGAGCACGGTATAGGGCTGGCAAAAGCCCCCTATATGTCCATGGCGTTTACCCCTGAAGAGATGGCACTCTTTCAATCAATTAAACGGGCATTCGATCCTAACAATATCCTCAACCCATCCAAAATGGGACTTGAGTAGCCGATGAATATAAAAGCCCTCTGGAGACATCTGAGACGTTTTGTCCTTATGATGTTTGACCGTGAAATCACGGTTTACGCCTCCAGTCTCAGCTTTTATACGATTTTTACCGTTGTACCGCTACTGATTATCTCCCTTAGCCTGATCGCCAATGTCCCGGTATTTGAAGTACAATATGCCAAAATCCAAATTTTAATTTTTGAAAATATGCTCCCGGGTCAAACAACCGCAATCGCCGGATACCTCGAATCGTTTTTTCAAAATTCGGTTCAATTAGGGGTAATCGGATTCACAACGATGATCGTCTCATCGCTACTGTTTTTTCAAAACTTTGAACATATCGTCAGCAAAATTTTTAACGTCGGCAAGCGCGGTGTTTGGGACTCAATTACCACGTACTGGACGCTAATTACTTTAACTCCGATCGTTCTCATCGCCTCCATGAGTTTAAAAGCGTATCTCCAAGCCAATATGACCGGTCTAGCTCTGCACGCCCTCTCTATTTTCCCTTTTTTACTCCTGTGGAGTATATTTTTTCTTATCTATAAAATCGCCGTCAATGCCGATGTATCCCCCAAAGCCGCCGCCATTAGTTCTTTTGTTGTCGCCATAGTTTGGGGAATAGCCAAAAACAGTTTTATCCAGTATGTCTTCTATAACAAAACCTATGCAACGATGTACGGCTCTTTCTCAGCGCTCATCTTTTTCTTTTTATGGATTTATGTTTCATGGATTATTGTCATCTACGGTATGAAACTATGCTATCTGATAAATCGCGCTACCCAAAGTAGTGATTCCCAAGACACCTAAAACCCAAAAAGCCTCTTTTCGTTTCATCGCACCAAGGGCTAAAACAATACTCCCTATTCCGACCCACATCGGTATTACCACTTTCTTTACCTCCGCGGTTTCAAACAATCCGATGAGATACGGATCAAAGAAATTCCCCCATGGCGTTAAATGCAACGCTAAAACAACCGGGTAATAAAGATTAAAGATCAAAGCGATCGCAATGGAACCGATATGAGCCCACCCGAAAATAGCGAAAATAGCGAGTGAAATCGGCAGAAGGACGAGATAGCACCAAATGTGAAGTGCCAAAAAGATTTGCCAAGGCTTCCAATGCTCATAATATCGGACAAAAATAAAAATTGACAGAACGCCGAACGTCGAAAACCAAAACGACAACGAGAAAAAAAGTCTCGGAAAAAATGCGAGCAATATCCCTATCGCAATCAACAGTGTCTGAAAAGAGATAATCTTAACACCGCGATCATAAAGCCAATACCCCACTATAATCATTCCGAATGAACGTATCATTGCCGGATTAAATTCTAAAATTGCGAGATATGCAAAAAGCAGCCCTCCTACCACCCAAAAAAGATCACGATTACCGTGACGATACGGAAAATAGCGATTTTGTACCCAACGGTACGGAGCTCTTAAAAAGAAATAGGCAATCAAACTCAAAATTCCGAAGTCACTAGTAAGTTTTTAAATTATGTAAATATTCAAATGTCCTGATATTGGTTATTTCCGTAATTTTAGCATATACATCATTTCTTGTATAACAATGTAATTATAAGTCAATATATTTACATCCAAACTCCGATGAAAGAAATTGATTGTTTATTGATCCCTCCAATATTAAAAAGATTATAGTCAACTCCTTCTGTAGTAAAAATACTATAGTGAATATTATTTAGATGCTAAAAATAGTAGTTTGACAATACTGAATGAAGTAATTTATCTACCATAGGAGGACGGGTTTATTGTATAGGTTCTAATAATGGGTTTTCGCTTTTTATAAATACTACGCTGAATTAAAACCCTAGACACACCAGAATTAGTCATAATTATAGTATATGTAGCAAGTAAATTATGTTTTTCTTTATCATAACTATCTATTGTTTTATATGTATTGATCAAATATTTAAAAATAACTTCACCAATTCTTTCTTCAAGTGTAACAGTTTCCTTCTCCGAAGCAATTAATAGTTTATTTATATATGAGATATTAATACTAGTCATAAATAACACTCCAATTATAAATTTCCTATATCTGTTAAAATCAACTTAATCACTTGAATCATATCAAAAGTAATTTAATCATATACTAGCATAAGTGATTCAGTATAAATTTATGTCTACAGAAACATTAGTTCAATACAATAGTAATAATTTATGATCTCAAATAATATACAAAAAATAAAAGATAAAGAGCAAATACTTTATCGTGAATTAAATCAATTAAAAATATATACGCCAAATTGGCTATGGCAAACTATCCTAAGGACTATATCATTTGGATATATTGATTTAAATGACAAAAAGCAAAAAAAAATACATTCTCTATCTTTTAAATTAAAGCAACTGAAAGAAGAAATTGAACAATTTGTTAATATTGAAATTAATTTAGATATCCTTGAAAATGAAATAAATTCAATATACATTAACAATTATAAAAAAATATTATTTTATCAGAGACTACTTCATATACTTGGCTCAAATGAAAATTACGAAATATCAAACGAAACAAAGAAATATCCATCAATATCTTCATTTTTTATCAATCAAGATTTATTTATAAAAAGAGCTAACGATTTATTTATAGAGAAAGAAAAAAAAGATTATTCAGTATTTTTTGAAACAGTTGAAGCAAACCCATTAACAGAAAATCAAAAAAATGCAGTATTAATAAATGAAGATAATAATTTGGTTATTGCAGGTGCTGGCTCTGGGAAAACCAGTGTCATTGTGGCAAAAATTGGTTATCTAACTAAAAGAAACTTTGCTGAACCCGAAGATATTCTAGTATTGGCTTTTAACAAAAAAGCTGTAGAAGAAATAGAAGAAAGAATCACTGAAAAACTCAATATAAAAACGAATATAAGTACTTTTCATGCTTTTGGTTTGCATATTATAGGAGAAACCAGTAAAAAGCCAATAATTTGTTCTTGGGCAGTAGATGATAAAGAATTGAATAAATTAATCCGAAATATCATAAAAGAAAAACTTACTGAAGTTGATTTCTTTAAATTATTTAAAAAATACTTTCTTGAACACTTTGTTCCCTATAAAAATGAATTTGATTTTAAGAACAAAGGTGAGTACTATGATTATATTAAGAATTATGATTTAAGAACGTTAAATGGAGAGTTGGTAAAAAGTTATGAAGAATGTGAAATATCCAATTTTTTAAGACTAAAAAATATTAATTATATTTATGAACATCGGTATGAATTTGAAACATCAACTTCTCAATATAGACAATATCAACCTGATTTTTATTTACCGGATTATGATATTTATATAGAACATTTTGGAATTTCAAAAGATAATAAAACTGCGCCTTACATTGATAATGAAAAATACCTAGCTGGTATTCAATGGAAAAGAAATATACATAATCAATATAAAACAAAGCTAATAGAGACATATAGTTATGAAAAAACTGAAGGAAAATTGCTATATCTTTTAGAAAGTAAACTTAAGAGTCATGGTGTTGTCTTAGAAGACATCCCTTTTGAAGATGCATTAGCAATATTTAACCAATCAAATGGTGCTGTAGATAGATTTACAAAACTGACAATTCAATTTCTCAATCATTTTAAAAGTAATAACTTTACTATTGATACAATTGAAAAAAGAATTAATTTTTTAGATTTTAGGACAAAAGCTTTTTTGAATATATTTGAGACAATTTTTAATGAGTATGAAAAAAAGAAGCAAGAAGCAAACTGTATTGATTTTTATGACATGATTAATGATGCAGTGAGTATTTTACAAAGTAAAAAGTATAAAACAAAATATAAATATATTTTAATTGATTAGTTCCAAGACATATCTTCGAGTAGAAGCAAATTAATCAAAGTACTAAGTGATCAA
>NZ_JAHFAQ010000011.1 GCF_023250475.1 Sulfuricurvum sp.
TAAATCGCGACGACTCCATCTTTCGATCCATGAAGGGCACAATCTCTACGGCGATGAAACGTTTGGACGGACAATCTCCTACTTCATCAAAGAGTATGACGTTTTAGCCGAATTTTGGGAATACTACCTCCTGGAAACGCAAGAGACGAGAACCCTCACCGATTCGTGCCGACGATGCAATGTCGGGAAAAGTATTCTCAATTCGCATCAAGCCTCTACACGTCTCTCCGATACCGTTCGGGCAATTTATGATATTGCCTTATTGGCACTTAATATCAATGTGACACCGCATATATGGGTCGAAGAATCCGATAAAAATATCTATTTTACGATTGAGGGGCTAAGTCAAATAAACCTTGATCGCATCAGCGCGATTTTAAGCAAAATCCCCGAACTCAGCTCCTATAAAATAGAGCACGACAAGGTCACCATACTTACCCCTCGTGAAAAAATCGAAACCTGCAAAATCGAAGTGTTAAGCGCTATAAAAAAGGATATTGAGCCGATTCATAAAGAGAACACGGCAGCAGTTGTAACGATAGAAACGGCAAAAAATGAGGCACAGTCTCACATTGTCCCGCAAACATATTCAGAACCCGTGGTTGAAAACCAAATCTACTATTATATGGATGAAGAAGATTTGGATGACATCAAAGAAAATCTCTCTCGCCTAAACACCCTTTTGCTGATGGTGGGAAGCGGAGATATCCGATACGATGAAGTTGAAGAGATCGCGTATTATCTTGATCGGATCGGAAAATCGGCTTCGATCTACTCCGAAAGCTATCCGATTGCCAGAGCGCTCGGAGAGTTGTCCGCTACCATCAATAATAATGTACAAGTTTTTATCGACAAATCTTCTTCATTGGGGCTGTTTTGTAAAACATTCGGTTTGGACTTGACCAATTGGCTGCAAATGATTTTTTATGACGGTGCCCCAAGCGTCAACTTCATGGATGACACCATTATCAGCAACGCCCAAATGGTCGGTAGTATGCTGTGTATTAATGAATCCCCGAACGAATCGGTGGATATGGATGATATTTTCGATTTTTGACGTAAAATTGCGACAAACTTGCAACACTAAAGCCTTATGATTCACTATCTATTTGAATCAAAGGTTTCTATCATGAGTGCTCTCTTGATAATCGTTTTTACCGCCGTAGTTTTTTTGCTTTCGGTGATGATTTATGTCATACATCCCAACCGTATCAACCAATAGTCCTTTCGAGCTTTTACTCGAAGAGATTATTGACAAGGCACGCCAAAAAGGGGCAAAAATCCATTCATGGTACAAATCCCCGAACGGGAGAACCGTTATCGAAATTTCCGGAAGGCTCCCTGTTTTTTATTTAACCATGAATGCCGCCGTTGACAGCCTTATTCACCAATACAATTTGATTTCCCAATATCGGTATCTTTACCAAAGTACGACACAGCAGTTTCGACAATTAGCGGTAGAAACATCGGAGAAAGAGCATAAAGTCTCCCTCACCTCCAAAGCTATCTACGAATGCGATGCCATTTTTTCAAATATGGATAATGAACTCACCGCATCAACGCGAAGAAAACTCTATGATGCACTGGGAAAAATAAACAACACCGAACGGATGAACCATTCTGAGTTTTATCATTTTCAAAATGTCCTGCTCGATCATTTTCGCACTAAAGTCATCGAAGCCCGCTCTACGAAAAAGAAAAAACAGCTTCAAATGTTTACCCGGTTTCTCGAAGAGATAACCCATTCTGATATTTAAAACTGTTTTGCGACAATTTTGCAACAGTAAAACTTTATGATGCTCTCACTTAAATACAAAGAAGGCTCGCAATGCTAACGACCGTCAAATCCAAAATCATATTTACGATTATGTTTTTCAGTTTTATAGGTATGGGAGCCATCTATTGGTACATCTCATCATCACTCAATAGTTTTTCCAATGAAACGGCTAAACGTTCTTTGACAATGCTTAGCGACTCTATCTTTCAGACACTTTCGCAAAGTATGCTTGCCGGTGATCCCAAAGTAGTCAATGAAGCCATCGCTCATGCGCAAGAAATCGACGGTGTTTCAAAACTGGAAGTACAAAAATCTCAACAAGTAATTGAGCTCTTCGGCCTAAGCGAGAAATTCAGCGATGATCCGATGATTCAGGAGATTTTTAAAACCAAAAAACTGCAAGTCATTGAGAATAGAGAGCAAGGGCATACGATTCGCCTTCTTGAGCCGCTTATCGCTCAAGAGAGATGTTTGGCATGCCATACCAATGTCCAAATCGGTGATGTGATCGGGGTTATGGATCTGGTTCTTTCGTTGGAGAAAAACGATACTGAAATTGAAGATACAAAACTTGTTTTATTGATCGGGTTAAGCATCACGATTGCAGCTTTTGTCGTCATTTTGACCGTATTTTTCGGAAAAGAGATATTGCATCCTCTTGAAGAGCTTAAAAAGCGGATCAATGAGTTGGTCAACGGAGACAAAGATTTAACCAAGCGGCTCGAAGTGACGAAAAAAGATGAATTTGCCCAAGCGGCTATCGAGGTTAACCACTTTGTAGCTATGGTTCAGGACACGGTAAATCAAGTTAAAATACTGGGGACTCAAAACTCGACAATTGCCTCCACGATTACCGAAGCTACGCACAGTATCTCCAAAGGGGTAGAACAAGAACGATTCATCGTTAAAGAAACTACCGAAAAAAGTATTTCGATCAAAGATATTCTCTCCAAAAGTATTTTAATCTCCGAACAAACGCAAAAAAATGTTATCACCGCCAATAATGAGCTGATAACGGCAAAAAATGTACTTGGGAAATTGGTTGTGGAGGTTGACGGATACATTGAAACGGAACAGGAGATGTCTTCGCAGCTTGTTGCGCTGCGTCAAGATGCCGACCAGGTTAAAAATGTCTTGGAGGTGATCAAAGATATTGCCGATCAAACGAATCTTCTCGCCCTTAATGCCGCTATCGAAGCGGCGCGGGCAGGAGAACACGGACGCGGTTTTGCGGTTGTTGCCGATGAAGTGCGTAAATTGGCGGAACGAACCCAGAAAAGTTTGACGGAGATCGAAATCAATATCAATACGATTGTACAGTCGATCAACGATGTCAGCGACAAGATGACCAATAATGCGCGTAATCTGAACCAATTAACCCTTATCTCGGATGAAGTGGAAGAGAAAATTTCTCTCACGTCCTCGGAAATGGAACGATCCGTTAAGGTGGCACAGCACTCCTATAACGATTCGGTCGAAGTAGTCAGCCAAATTGAATGGATTATAGAGCGTATTTCCAATATCAATCATGTCTCCGAATCCAATCAAAAAAGTGTCGAAATGATTGAAAATGATTCCGATAAATTACTCCAGGTAGCCAAATCGCTTCAAACTCGAATCAATGAATTCAAAAGCTGAAAATTAAACGAAAGAAAGGAAATACTATGGCCGGAAATGAACTGACATTTAACGATAATGAATTTATCGTCTCTAAAACCGATACTGCCGGAAAAATCACCTACGGCAATGAGCTATTCATCAGTATGTCAGGATACACTGAAGATGAGCTGCTCCATGCCCCGCATAATATTTTGCGTCACCCCGATATGCCGGCAAGTGTCTTTAAAATGCTGTGGAAAAGAATCAATGATAAAGAAGAGGTATTTGCCTACGTCATCAATAAAACGAAAGAGAATGACTACTACTGGGTTTTTGCCCATGTAACTCCCAGCTTTGATTCTCGCGGAAATATTATCGGATTTCATTCGGTTCGCCGCAAACCTAATCGAGAAGCACTCTCCGTTATCCAGCCGCTTTATCGCTCGATGCTCAGTGCCGAAAAAATCGGCGGAATGGCGGCAGGAGAAAAAAAATTAACTGCCGCATTAGATCAAATGAAGGTCAACTATGATGAATTCATCCTCTCTCTCTAAATTACAGTATCTCAATCTCGTCTCTATTATCGTATTTTCGATCGCCTTGGTGGTTGAAGTAATTACGATCGGTTTTGACTGGATCCGTTTGCTGAATGTTATCAATTTTGCGATTGCTTGGGCTATCTTCGTGAATATTCGCAAAGTACAGACGACCATACACAAAGTTGCCGAGGTTATGTCCGAAATCGAAGAAGGACATATGGAGTCACGTATCACCAACATCAATGAGCACGGAGAACTGAAAGCTCTTTGCTGGAATACCAATAATATGATTGATCAGCTCGAAGTCTATATGCGCGATACCTATGCGGTCATCGATGCCCTCAGTCAGGACCGCTATTATCGCAAGGTACAAAGTTCGGGGCTGAGAGGATCGTTCCAGCGTTCTGCCGAGAATATCAACCAAAGTGTAGAGAAGATGAAGTTCGCGCATGAATCGCTTAAACTCTTCGATTTGGATGGAAAATTGGCCGAAATTAGCCGATCTACCGGAGGGCTTGATGTCATACAACGCGATCTTATGACGACAATTGAGAGTTTGTCGCATATTTCAACGATTTCCCAAAGCACTGCTGATCAATCCACCGTAACGGTAAAAGAGCTTGATACGGTCACCACCAATCTCGATGAGCTCACCCATTTGGTGCAAGACTCCAACGGGGCGATTAATGCCTTAGGCACACGCGCCAACGATATCAACTCCGTCGTTAATCTGATCAAAGATATCGCCGAACAGACAAATTTGCTTGCCCTTAATGCCGCTATCGAAGCAGCCCGTGCAGGCGAACACGGCCGAGGATTTGCCGTAGTCGCCGATGAAGTGCGTAAATTGGCCGAAAAAACTCAAAAAGCGACAGGTGATATTTCGATAGCGATCCAAACGCTTCAGCAAGATACCCACCAGATACAATCAAGCTCCGAATCGATGAATGAGATTGCGTACAAATCGAATGTGATGATTCAAAACTTTACCGAAACGATTCATACCTTCAATACGAATGCGCTTGAAACGGCTAAAGTTGTCCATAATATTGAACTCACCGCATTTATTACTCTGGCGAAAATCGACCACATGCTCTTTAAAGGTCGGGCGTATGATGCTGTCTATGCACGTAAAACCGACGGAAATTTTGTGGATCATCACAGTTGCCGATTCGGAAAATGGTACGATCAGGGAACCGGTAAACAAAACTTCAGTACATTCCCGTCCTACAGCCAAATCCAAGAACCGCATAAGCTGGTACATGACAATGTATTGGCCGTGGCGGAACTGCTGAATAACAATACTGTACTAAGCGATTCGAAAGATCTCATTGTTGAGCGATTTCAACAAGTCGAAACGGCTTCGGGGAAACTATTCATCATTATGGATACCATGCTGAAAGAAGCTGCAAAACGGGAATAATACTTCCCGAAAATCTCTTAAATGCAACATACTTGCAACACTAAGCCGTCATAATCTTTGCATCACGTTTTCAAAACAACGCAAGGAATTTGATGCAATCTCCTCTAACACTTCAATACGAATCGGACATCCAACAGCTTCAACAAGATTTGGATCAAATCAATAAAAGTCTTTTTGATGCTACCGCTCATACCGCAATTTTGCTCGTTAACCACAAAGGGGAATTGCTTCAGGCCAATAACTATTTCCACCAAATATTCGATTCGGTGATGGAGCCGAGCTACCCGCGAAAAATCCAGGTGCTCCCGATTACCAATACTTACGGCTCTTGTTCGGCGGACTCATGGTTTGAATTTTTGACGTTTAAAGATGAGCGGATGCTTCCGAAAGTTGAAATTCTAAGTAACGGGAAACTCCTTTATTTTACCATTATTTCGACCGTCATCGATAATAAAGAAAACGGCTCAGGAGAGCATCAAGCAAGCTATATCCTCTCACTGACCGATATTACCAATGTCGTCGAATTGCATAAAAATGAAATCAGCATTTCAAAAGAACTTGCCTATAAACAGGGGATTTTTGACGTCACCAGCGAATACATTCACAATATCGGAAACATCGTCACCGGGGCGCAGCATCTCTCCGATCGTATTATTAAAAATCTCGAACCGATGCAATTCTTTTTCAAATATTTCGATCATATTAAAGAGCAGCTTCAGGGGAATAAACAGTTTGTCAAAGAGAGTGTTTTAGAGGAGTATCTTAAAAACTTCAAAAAAATCGAGATGAGTCTTAATATTATCGAGTCGTCACTGACCGATACGATCAAAAACGTCTTGGACAGCGATATGAAAAATCTTCAAAAAGCCATCAGCAATATCGCTACCACGATTGCTTATCAGCAAGAGCTCTACAAAAATACCAAAAACAACATGGACGAATTGGTCAAATTCATAGACCTTATTACCGAAATTCGAAGCGTCATCGAGCCGCAGCTTTTCAAAAACGACATTGCCCTCATGATCGATATCCATCCGGAGCTTAGCTTCCAGATCAACCGTATCCATCTATTTAACGGTTTGCTGAACGTCCTTAAAAATTCGATTCATGCGATCATTACCGCGGATAAAAGTCATAAACTGTTTCCGAAATTTATTAAGATTTCTGCCAGAAGCGTCCCGATCGAAGGGAGCTTTTTCGAACTCGACATGATGAATAACGATGCTATCGTTATGGATGAAAACATCGTCATTGATGTTTACGATAACGGGATCGGAATGGATCTTGAGACGACCAAAAACGTATTTTTGCAGGGCTTTACGACAAAAAAAGACGGGCATGGCCTTGGGTTGCACTCGTTTGCCAATTTCCTCACCGGAAACGGACATACGATCACCTGCAAATCTGATGGGATCGGTAAAGGGACTCTCTTTACGATCACGCTTACCCCCGGAAGCAAATCATGATAGAGGTTGCCCACAATATTCTTACGATTGATGATGATACTACCATATTAGACGCGTATGCTTCCATTTTGGCACCGTACAAAAAAACGAGTCTTGAAGATGCGATTTTAAAGCTTGAGCAGCTGCACGATATTGAGTGCAGTGCTATCGATCCGACGGATAGAACGATGAATTTCAACCTTTATCAGGCAAATAACGGGCTTGACGGTGTTGAGATTTTTCGCCAAAAATATGAAGCTGGCTCAACCATTCCCGTCTGTATCGTTGATATGCGAATGCCCAACGGAATCGACGGGCTTGAGACCTCACTGCGCCTTAAACAGATTGACCCGGATGTTCATATCATTATCGCGACCGCCTATTCGGATCGGACCAACAAAGAGATTTTAGATTCGCTTAAAAGCAATACCTATTACATTCGAAAACCGTTCAACAGTGAAGAGATTTATCAGCTGGTCTATTCCCTTTCTATCAGTTATACGGCTACTAAAACCATCCAGAGGCTTAACAACGATCTGGAAGTGAAAATTGAAGAAGAGATTGAAAAAAACCGTCAAAAAGACTCCCTCCTTTTTCAACAAGCCAAACTCGCCGCAATGGGAGAGATGATTGGAAACATTGCCCATCAGTGGCGACAGCCGCTCAACATCATTTCCATGCTCTTTCAAAAAATTCATCGTCAACATACCAACGGTACCCTCGATAGCAAAGCCATGGCACATTCCCTGAACCAAGCCATGGATACTATCAACCATATGTCTCAAACGATCGATGATTTTCGGGGGCATTTTGAACCGAACAAAGAAAAAGTATATTACACCCTTTGCGGTGTGATCGAAAATACGATTACTCTGGTAGAACCGAGTTTTAATCTTGCGAATATCACCTTAGAGATGTCCATACAATCCGACGTTGAACTTTACGGATTTCCCGAAGATCTCAAACAGGTATTGCTCAATCTGGTCAACAACGCTAAAGATGCAATTCTCTCCAACAATATCTCAAACGGAGCTATCCGTTTGGAGGTTGCCTCCTCAGACGATCAGAGTGAAGCCATTATCCGGATTTACGATAACGGAGGGGGAATCGATTCTCAATCCATCGACAAAATTTTCGAGCCCTACTTTACAACCAAGCATAAATCCCAAGGAACCGGTATCGGTCTGTATATGTCCAAACGGATTATCGAAGAGCGCCTTGATGGAAACATCACGGCACGTAATGACGACAAAGGCGCCCTTTTCACTATATTCATCCCTGCACACCCTCACCCAAAAGGCTAAAAATGGAAAATCATATCACGTTGACAAAAAAACTTCATGTTCTGTTTGTAGATGACGAGAGGCTTATTCGTGAAATGGTTTCCGATATGCTTTGCGATACGGTGGGACATGTCTCTCTTGCTTCAAACGGGCAAGAAGGGCTTGATTTTTATATGAACTCACTCCGTCCGATCGACATCGTTATCTCGGACCAGACGATGCCGATTATGCAGGGGCTTGATATGCTCGAGAAAATCAAAGCACACAATCCATCGCAAAAATGTATTATGATTACCGCCCATTCCGAGGCAAAATATATGCTTCGTGCTATCGAAATCGGAATTGAACACTTTATTATCAAACCGATCATCTTCGATAAACTCGATACTATTTTATACGATATGGCGCATAAAATAGAGCTCGAACTTCAGCAGAAAGAGCGGGAAAAAATCGATCAGCGCGAACAGATACAACACGCTTTTAACAAATCTCTCGAATCTCTCATTAACAATATTCCCCTCCCCTCCATGATTCTGGACCAGCATGACCACGTGGTAGCCAGCAACAGTGAAATTTTTCCTATGTTTGCCGGTACTCCCTATTATAAAAAACTGATTGCAAAAGAGCTCAATTTCAAAGATATTCTAAACGACGATGCTCCCGTCAAAAGCGATCCTCATTTTTGCGACTGGAAAGAAGAATTTTTGCTCATCGGTGAGGAACTTTATTTTGATATTGAAGGCACCCTCTATTCGGCAAAAATTAAGCGGATACTCTCGGATGATAATACCCGTTATTATGTACTCTGCTTAATAGAACTTCTGAATTAGCAGCATGCTATGATAAAAATAACTCAATCTTACCATGTAAAAGCGAGTGTAATCGCCATCCACTCCGATGAAAATACGATCTATTTTACCGATACCGACGGGAACCTTCATACCGTATGCAGAACCAAATGGAGTAGAACCGAAGAGTTGCTTATCCCTGAATCAACCCCTCTGCACCGATTTCAAAAAGGTTCCGCTTTCAGTCAAAACGGCCATGTTGCCTACAGCGTAAAGGTTCAAAATGATTGTGCGATTTGCAAGAAACTCCCCGTCAAAGAGAGTGATGAAATCATTATGGAACCACTCGGTGATTCTGAGCCAGCTATCGGATTACAGGGACACGACCAACGTGCAGAGGTTATGAGTTTTTGCGGGCCAAAAGGGCAATACCTCCTCACGGGAGGCACTGATGGCAAAGTGTATATGTACAGTACCCAAACGGGCAAGATCATCATGTCTCTTAAACCCAAACCCGATTATATTTCACACATCACTGTCGACAAAAGAGGCGGAAATTTAGCCTATGCAGCGTATGACAAGTCTCTGTGCGTTTTAAATATACGCCACCAAAAAGAGCGTCTCAACACAGTTGTGGATGATGCCATCGAACACTCCTTTTTTTACAACGATTCCAAATCGTTGTATGCGATCGGACGTGAGGGCAACTCCTACGTTTACGACTTTAAAACCGATGAAATGTCAAAAAAAGCTCTCTTTCCCTCTTGGCCAAGCTGTTGTGTCGTTGATTTTAGTGGCCGTTTCGGTATTGTCGGAGGACGAAACGGAACGATTTATGTGGTCAAGCTTGCTGATAATTCGATGTTCTCATCTTTTAAACTTGACCAAAAAGGGATCAGTTCATTGCACATAGAAGACGCCTATCTTTTTATAGGCTTTGAGAGCGGATGGGTGTATATGATTGATATGCACGCCTTTATCGACGATTTTTCTCAGGCACTTAGCGTTAAAAATTTCAGAACGGCCAAAAGATGTCTGGACAATAATCTATTTTTGGCGATTCATCCGATGTCTGAAATGTTTCAAGACGCGTGGGAAGAGATGCTTAAAGAGATTATCAACCAGTTCTCAACAGGAAACGCAGCCTCGGCTTTGGAATTTGCAGCCCCGTTTTTATCGGATGACGAACATAAAAAAGAGTTTGATTTTTTACTTCAAAAACAAAAAGATTTTGAAAAGTTTGCTGTTTTGGTTCAGAAAAAAGAGTTTTTAGAAGCGTTCGGGATGCTTGAACGCTCTCCCTATCTTGAAAAAACGGACAGTGCCCGTAAACTGGAGCTCTACTTTACCAAAAGCTTTGCCGAAGCCAAAAAACTTATCGCGGCCGATCCATTGCGAAATCTCCAAAAAGTTGAGGAGCTTCTTAAGCCTTTTTGCGTTGTCCCTGCAAAAAAAGAGATGATCCATTCACTGCAAAAAAACTATGAAATTTATCTTAAAGCAGACGCGCTAATCAAAGAGAAACAATTCAGAGAGTACTTTACCCTAACGGCAAAATTTGATTTTTTAACTTTTGAAGAGGTGTATAAAAAAATATGCAACCTTGCCGAAGCCTCCATCGTAAAACTCAAAAAATTGATTGATGAGGGGAAATATGACGAGGCTTTTGCCGGCATAAAACAAGTCGCTATTTTTCTCCCCTACAAAGCGCAGCTTATAGATCTTGCAAAAGAGATACAGCTGCGACAAAAACTCCTGGAAGCGATTCAAAACGACAATATACAATCCGCATACGAACTTGTTGCGGCGTATCCAATACTTGAGCCTATGGCCGAATTTGTTGCGTATGACGAAGCGTTTGATGAAGTACTCTCCAATGCAATGCAATCGGTCGCAAACGGTGAGATCAAACAGGTACAACAGATATTATCCCCGTATGCGGGGATACCGATATTTAAGCCGAAAATCAGGGAGTGCGTCCGTCAGGCAACGTTTAACAAGCTAGGATTTCTACTTACTGCTAAATCGCTCACCGTCGCTCAAACAATTTCTGCGTATTATCTCAAGGAGTTCGGAAAAGATGATGAGTACGAAAAACTGATGAAGCAACACGGTCTATCTCATTAATCCCAGAGATAGCGTGATGCAGGGTGGATTGCCACAAACTTGCAACATTAAAAAGTTATAGTAGCATCATGAAAGATTATTCAGCGCAGCTTCCCCTTGCCTACTCTTGTATCAATGCCATAGGTAACTCTCTTGTATTGGAGGAGATGCTCTCCGATGTTATTTCCACATTTGTACGTAACACCGGCGCCGTCGGAGGAAAATATCTGGCGGGATCAACGGGTATACGAACCATTGTAACTGTCGAAAATGATTTTGATTTACCGGATTGCTTGTGTGCTGAGACCGAAGCGTATGCGATTTCTAGATCAGGACCGTACGGGGCTACTCTGGATGTGCCGATCGGCAGCGAACATTTTTTATTTTCTTTTGAAAAAGAGTGTGACATTGATGCCTTGGGAGAGATGTTTTCGGGTTTTCGGACGAAACTGAGCAATGCCATTGATGCGTGCAGGAGCGTAGAACGCCTACGTGAACTGAACATAGTTCTCGAGAACCAGGTTGTTGAAGCCAAAAGCAAGCACGAGATAACCGAAAAAATGATGATTACCCAATCCAGAATGGCAATAATGGGGGAGATGATCGGGATGATCGCCCATCAGTGGCGTCAGCCCATTACCGTTATCGGGATGATTACGAACAACACGATTCTCACCTTGGAATTTGATGAATTGAATAAACAGCAGCTTTTAGACGATTTGAATGTGATTGACAAGCAGATTCACTACCTCTCCAGTACTATTGACGATTTCCGCAACTTCTTTCGACCGAACAAACTTCCCCAAACCATTACCTTGCGTGAAATATCGAATGATATGCTCACCATGCTGGGAAAAAACTACAAAAATTTTGGAATCACGCTAACGTTTGAGGGTGAACTCGATACCCCTTTCGTCACCTATAAAAATGAATTGTTGCAGGTTTTTCTGAATATCTTTACAAATGCCAAAGATGCTTTTGAAGAACGCCACTGCACTGAACCCTTCATTCGCTTTAATGTTTCGCAAAAGGGGGAGCAAATCATTTTTTCCATCCAAGACAATGCGGGCGGAATACCGGAGAATATAATAGATAAAATTTTTGACCCCTACTTTTCGACCAAAGAGGAAAAAAACGGTACGGGGCTGGGATTATACATGTCGGCTATTATTATCGAAAAACATCTTTACGGCGCTATCAATGTCAGCAGCGATCCGATTGGATCTCTCTTTACCCTCTCTCTTCCGATAAATTACAACAAAGAAATAACCTATGTCTTCTAATCCCATGAACGAACAATACCGATTACTTCAAGACGCGGCCAAAGGGATGCGTGTTCTGTATGTGGAAGACGATCCGCTGATACGCCGAGAATATATCGCTTTTTTGAGTCGCTTTTTTGAAGAGATCGATAGTGAAAACAACGGCCAGGAAGGTCTTGATGCGGCATTGTTGAAGCGTTATGATCTTATCATTACCGATTATCAAATGCCGTCCCTCAACGGGCTGGAAATGATCGAAAAAATCAAAGCGGTTTATCCTGCCCAAGCGACACTCCTTGTATCGGCCCACAAAGAGAACGATATCCTCTACCGATCGGTCGAATTGGGTATAGACGGTTACCTTTTTAAACCGATCGAACGGATTCAAACCATCGAAGTCCTGTATAAAATCGTCTCAAAAATTTCAATGGAAAAAGAAAATTTGCAGTACAAAGAGCATCTCGAAGATCTTGTTGCCGAAAAAAGCCGTGAAGCGCTTTTAACCTACACCATCGATAGGATAAGCGGCCTCTATTCTTTTGCTATGCTGGAACATGATCTTCTTGAACATTGTAATCACTCTCTCTCCTTATTAAAAATCAACAACTTTAAAAATTTAAACGATTTTTACGGTTATGCGGTCGGAAACAGTATCCTCAAACAAACGGCCGAGTTTCTTTCGCGATCGCTTGAAGAAGAGGCTCTTCCGTTTCATGCACTCTACCGTGTCAGCGGAGCCCACTTCGCCGTTCTATCGTCGTTGGAAGCGAAAGAACTCTCCCGATTTATCCATCGTATAATCCAAAAATTTGAATCGACCGAGATGCAAATAGACGGGCAGATGATGTATTTGGAAATGAGTTCCGGGATTGTCGATCATGCGGATGAGTCTCCTCTCTCACACGCCGATATTGCCTTGCGTCAAGCCGAGAAAGAGGGGTATATCGTCATATACCGTAACGATGCACGCTCGGAAAAAGAACGATCTAAGAAACTGCAATACCAAGATATGATTAAACGGGCACTTCAGGAAGATCGTTTTGTCCCCTATTATCAGCCTATTATCGATAATAAAACGAAAAGTATTATGAAATATGAAGCATTGGCACGGCTCATTTTACCCGATGGCGAAGTCATTTCTCCGGGACTATTTTTGCCGATAGCCAAAGAGACAAAAATGTATAACTCCATTACCAAAATGATCATACGAAAGACTCTTGATAACTTTCGATATTCAGAATGCTCTGTGAGTATGAACCTCTCCATTGACGATATCAAAGATCGCATTACCCGAGAATTTTTGATTGAACAAATCGCCCTATTCCCTGAACCGGAACGGCTTATTTTTGAACTTCTCGAATCCGAGAGGATAGGTTCTTATGAAGAGGTTCAACACTTTTTTACCGAACTCAAACATTACGGATGCAAGGTAGCCATCGATGATTTCGGTTCGGGATACTCCAACTTTGAGCATCTTGCCAAACTTAATATCGATTATATTAAAATCGACGGATCGCTAATTCTCGGAATTGAAGATACACTAATCTCACAGGTTATTGTCGAGATGCTCTCTAATTTCGCAGCTAAAATGGGGATCAAGACGATTGCGGAGTTTGTCTGCAAAGAGTCTATAAGCCTTAAAGTTAACGCTATGGGTATCGATGAATCTCAAGGCTTTTTATACGGGGAAGCGATTCCCTATTGTTTATTAATGAATCATCGTATCCAATACACCCCTGAAAAAGAAATGGCGAAAATGGTATACTAAGACTTTTAATCTCAAATTCATAAGCGAGAAACACTATGCAGCGTTCATTATCTCTTTTAAAAGATTTGGCAGGTGACAAAACGCTCCTGATTGTTGAAGATGATGAACGTGTCGGTGAAAAACTTGCCCAAATACTCTCTGCTTTTTTTAAACATATCCACCGCGCGGAAACAATTGCCAATGCGCTAAATCAATATCACATCGGCAGAAACAATCACGAAGTGATGCTGATTCTCACCGATATCAATCTTTCCAATGAAAGCGGTATCGATCTTACCTCTCAGATCAAAAAAGTCGATCCGGATCAAAAAGTGATCGCTATTTCGGGAACCGAGGACCGATCGGTATTCGTCGAGTCGATCCGATGCGGCGTGGATCGGTTTATCCTGAAACCGATCAATCACGATGAACTTTTTGATGCGATCATCAATGTCCTCCAAAAAATCGAATACGATCTTGAACTCAAAAAAAGCCAACAATTGCTCCAAGATTCGAAAGAGTATGCCCTTAAACTTCTCGAAGAGCAGGATCAGTTTTTAAAAAATGCAATCCATGAAATCCATACACCCCTTGCGGTGATTATCACCAATATCGATTTGCTTCGCATGAACGGAATCGATAACGAATTTCTCAATGCAATCGAAGCGGGATCGAGAATTATCCAAAACAGCTACGAAGATATGACCTATCTGATGAAGCGCGATCGTGTCAGCGAATCAGTAACGACTATCGATCTGGTAGAATATATCCATGAACGGGTACGCTATTTCACCTGTATTGCCGAAGTCAACGAGCTTACCCTCTCGGTACGAATCGGTCAGCCGAATCTCCCTTTAATGAAGTTCAATGAGCTGAAACTCTCCCGTCTTATTGACAATACCCTCTCCAATGCGATTAAATATTCCTACCGTCCGGGAGAAATCAATGTCACTGTCGGATCACGCAAGGGGGATCTCTTTTTTGAAATCCGTAATCACGGCCCTTTGATCAAAGATAAAAAGAAAATTTTCCAGCGCTTTCACCGTGAATCAGATCATAAGGGGGGATACGGACTGGGACTCAGTATCGTCGCTCAAATCTGCGAAGAGGAAAATGTTGCCATCGAAATCTCTTCCACTCCCGTGCATGGAACCTCTTTTCGCTATATTTTTGAAAATGCGACACTCTTGCAACACAACTCACCTACAATGACGTTAACAAAGCATAGCGGAGCAACTGAGTGAAAATACTGTTATTGGAAGACGAATTTATGTTGGCTCGTTCCATCAGGACTTACCTCCTTTCCCGTGGCCACCTCGTCGATCATTATGATAACGGACAAGAGGTCTTGGAAGTCATTGAAACGCAAGCACATGATTTTTATATTTTAGATATCAATACTCCTCTTGTCGGAGGATTGGAATGTTTAAAAGCGATTGCGGAAAAATATCCCGATACCCCTAAAATCATTATCAGCGCCTATCACGACGTGGACTATATCTCCGATGCTTTTTCTTTCGGATGCAGCGATTACCTCAAAAAACCGTTCAACCTGAAAGAACTCGATATACGGATACACCATCTGACCGTTCAGGCAAAACCGAAAATAGAACCCGTCAATGATCCGATTATCTATCTGAGCAACCACTACACGTTTAACAAAGAAAACTATCTTCTCTATTATGATGGAAAAGTACAGCAATTTACCAAGCGGGAATACTCCTTGATTATTTTATTTGTCAGTAATCTTGGACAAATTATGACCGATGAGAGCATCCGATCGTTTATTTGGGACGGAGAAGATGCCGAGTCATCGACGATCCGTTCCCTTGTCAATCGCGTCCGTGCCAAACTCAAAGAAGATTTGATTCAAAATATTCGCGGATTCGGATACATTATGAAAAGGGTAGACTTTGTCTAATATCATTCAGCGGCTTCAAATCGACAGTACCAGCCGTTCAGTGCTTATTATTGATGACGATCCCGAATTGGCGCAATCACTTAAACGGATAGTCCAAATGTTTTTCAAAGAGTGTGCCGTTGCGACGGACGGGGATGAGGGGCTAAAACTTTATCACGACAAATTGGCATCTCACGAACCCTACACTCTGGTCATTACCGATTTGGAGCTCCCTAAAAAGGGTGGACTAGGAGTCATTAAAGATATTCGAGCCCTTTCAAAATCGCAGCCGATTTTAATCTTGTCCGCACACGATGATGCCGACTTTATGGCGGAAGCGATCTCTTTGGAGGTACAGGGATATCTTCTAAAACCTCTTTCCATGCCGAAGTTTTTTCTCCATCTTGAAAAAATTCTCTTGGATCCCTCTTCTAATTTTGTAAAAACAAACCACACGGATCCCATTACCCGATGGAAACTGCTTCCCGAACTGGAAGACTTTCTCAAAGTCCCTTTTCGTGAACCGATCGCTTTATTGCGTATACGGGTTAACTACCTTTCCAATATTTACAATCTTGTGGGAGAAGAGTACGCAGATGAATACGTCAGTGAACTCGGAGCTTTGCTGGAGAGTCTGCAAATTAATTCTGAGGGGACATTTTACCGCTGCGGCAGCGATGAATTTTGTCTTGTTTTGAAAAACCAAACTCTTCAATACGCCAATGCTCTGGCGAATGATATGGTATCGATAGCACGCTATTTTCACACATCGGAAAAAGGGATTATTTTAAATTCTACCCTCTCTATCGGTATTGCGTACGGAACCGAAAACCTTTTGGCTAATTCCCGTTTAGCCCTTGAAAACTTTATCCATTCCGATACTGCCGGTGTTATGGTGTTTATCCAAAATGATGAAGAACGTGATCGTACACGAGTACACGGCCGTGAAGTGTTAAAGATGATCTTTCATGCACTTGAAGATGAAAACATTGTCCCTTATGTTCAGCCGATTGTGAGCGCTTCGAGCGGAGAGGTCGAAATATTCAACAGTTTTGTCAGAATCCGCCAAGAAGAGAAAATATACGGTCCGGAAACTTTTTTAAACGTTGCTATCAGTACACATCAGATGACGATGATTACCCGTTCGATGATCCGAAACACCCTTTCGCTCAACGCTACCATCCGACCCGATAATGCAATATTGACGGTCTGTCTCGCGGATGAAGATTTAAACGATGAAGCCTTGCTCGCCTATATCCAATTTTGGACGGAACGTTACCGTATTGATCCCTCGAGAATTGCATTTGAACTTGTAGGACGGGACAAAGAGAGTAACTCTAACTCCCCTTTCCCCCTGATTAAAAAGCTTAAAGAGCATGGCTATAAAATCATCTTAAACCGTTTCGGCTCGGGCGAGTTTAATCTTGCCTATCTTTTTGAGTTGAAACCGGATTACATTAAAATCCATCCCGATCTTATTAAGCAGCTTCATGTTGAGCCAAAAGCCATTATGATTGTCCAAAAATTAGTGGATATTATCCATCTTGTGGGTGCCAAAGCGATTGCGACACACCTCTCAACTGCGAGTGATGTCGAACTTCTGAAATCGATCGACATCGATTACCTGCAAGGCTATGCCGTTGCAGCTCCCTATGAAGTAATATAAATGATAAAACAGCGTCCGATCGTTCTCCATTTCTATGAGGATGAGCTTCCTATGAAGCTTCCCGATTTTTTTACAAAAACATTTGAAATTATTTCCATTCCTCTCCATGATCCGCTCGTTGTCAGCGAGTATATTGTCGGGATTATTGTGGATGTGTCTACCCTTTCAATCCCCCTGTGTGATCTTTTGGTTTCTCATAATGCGTTGGTCGGAAATATGGGGATTTGTCTGTGCACAGAGAGTTTTGATCCCAAACTAGCCCAAATACTTTCTCTGGAAACCCAAACCTTTTGCTTTGAACGTGCAGTACTGAGAGATACCGACTCTTCGGAATGGAAGAAATTGGAACATGCTTTCCTCGCGATCGGTAAAAGAAATCACTATAATACTGCGGTTATGCGATCATCAACCAAGAAAAGTGTTCTGGATACCCTTCAAATCGTTGCCCATCAATGGCGCCAGCCTATCAATCTTATCAGCATGGAAGCGATCAATATGATGGTATTGGGCAACATCGACAAAACGGTCAAATCGGTGGATGTGCTCAAAAGCAGCGAATTCATCTCCCAGCAAGTTTTGAGGATGTCCGATATCCTCAAAAGTATCCTGAATATGGGTAAAGACGAACGGATCAAACAGCTTTTTACAATCCATGAACTTAGCAGTTCCATCCAAGCTTTTTTTGCGGAACAATTTCAAAAAGAAGAGATCGAATTGGTCGTCGATATTTTAGACGATGGGATAGAAATCTATGGATTCAAAACTGATTTGGAAGAAGTGTTGATCAATCTCATCAACAATGCTCGTGATGCCTATATCGGAAATAAAATCACAGGTCAAAAATCAATCATTTTTCAAGCCGAGGTGGACAACGGTTCCTACCTTTTTTGTATTCGCGACGAAGCGGGCGGCATACCCGAAGAGATTCGCAAAAAGATTTTTGAACCTAAATTTTCTACCAAAGACAAAGGTGTCGGATTTGGAATCGGCTTGCATTTCGCTCAACTGACCATTGAAACAGAATTTGGAGGGTCGTTAACCCTCCAACCCTATCGGAACGGCTCTGAGTTTCAGATTCGACTTCCACAGAATGATTTAAGTAATCTCACCTTTATTCATTGAATCAAGTAATATTAAAGTACAATTTTAGAAAAGAGGTATTATGAATTCCGAAAAAGTGATTTCCGGTTTTTTTATCATCCTTGCGCTTACCCTTAATTTCGGGTTTGTGTACGGTGATTTTGACGTTATGGCGTATCACAGTGTCTATGAATTGGTCGCCGCGATTACCGTAAACATTATCGCCACTATTATGAAATTAGGAGACAAGACCCAGACCGGATCGGTTCTTCTCGCTACCAGCTTCGTTGCCGACTTGCAGCTGATTGCCGCCGCATCGTTTTGGGGAATTGCCAATATGATGAGTGTTATGACTCCTGAGCTTTTTACGATTGTCGTATCTCTGGCTGCAGGGGCTCTGGTCGCCAATATCATCTCTGTCACCCTCTTTGTCGGTGAAACGCTCTTACTCAAACGCTGATTCTCTGATTTATGAGCAACGAATCGACTATTTGGCTTTTTTTACGGAAAATGAGGGTTCCCCTCATCATTCTGAATATCGCACATGCCATCCCCGTTATTCTCCTCACAGTGGTACCGGGAACCGGAGAGAATGGACAGCCTCATCATCTCAGTTTTTTTGATTCGATGTACGTAGTTGCTTATACGGCAACGACAATCGGATTCGGCGAAATTCCCTATGCTTTTAGCTATGCTCAGCGTATCGTTGTTTTTTTAACCATATACGCAACGGTTCCCGCATGGATTTACGCATTGGGCTCTATTATCGCCCTGCTTCAGGAAAAAACCTTTACCAATGCCATCAAAATGAATTCGTTTCGGCGCAGAGTTCGTCATCTCGGACAGGATTTTATTATCGTATGCGGATATACCGATGCGGGAAAATTATTGATTGATAAAATAAACAAAGATAATTTATATCGGATTATCGTCATTGATAAAAGCATCGAAAAAATCGAAGCGTTGCAAAGCGAAATGTATCTCCCCTCTATCCCCGCTATTGTTGCCGATGCATCCATGACCGAAGTCCTCAAATCTTCCGGAATCGAGTCTCCTCACTGTAAATTCTTGGTAACCCTCTTCGATGATGACCAGCTAAATCTTAAAATTTCCGTCCGAGCCCGTGTTTTGAATCAAAACCTCCGTATTATTGCCCGTTCCGGTATCAAACAAGGGGGAGAGAATTTGGCTAATATCGGGGTGGATCATGTCATTGATGCATTCTCCATTATTGCCAAACGGATTAATTTTGCACTCCGTTCTCCTTATTTGTTTAACCTTCTAAGCTGGGTACAAGGGGGAAATCTCCATGTCAGTAAAAGCGATATTCTCCCGATCGGGAAATACATTATATGCAGTAAGGGACGCTTTGGAGTAACCCTTCAAAATACCCTTGATAACAACCAAATGGAATATACCTATCTTGATATTAATAAAGATACCCATGAAAAAGTCTCTTCCGACCAGGACTTTTTTATTCAGGCGGGGATTATGGATGCCGCCTGCATTATCGCCGGAACAAACGATGATGCGATCAATCTCTCGATCATTGCCACCGCGCGAAGTCTCAACCCCAATATCTTTGCGATTGTTCGAGAAAATGAACTGGAAGAGAGAAGTCTTTTCAGCCACTTAAAAGTCGATAAAATATTTATTCTTGACCAAATTGCCGCGCTTGATGGGTATAACTATATTGATCGTCCGATGACATTCAAATTTATTGACGAAATTTCAAACTGCAGCAAAGAGATGTTTGTGGATACCCTTTTGTTGATTACTAAAAAAGTCAACAAGCGCCCTGCTCTGCTTGAAATGGAAATCGATGAACATCATATGTATGCACTCAGCCGCTATTTGAGTCAAACGCCGGTTTCCATCGGGCAATTGCTGCGTAATCCGTATCATAACGGAGAAGATTTGGAAATCGTTATTTTAGGGCTTGAACGTCTTAACGGAGAATTTATACTCTTACCGAAAGACGATACTCTCCTCCAACCGAATGATCACATCCTTTTCGCAGCAACTCGTCCGAGTTTGGATCGATTCCAAACCATCGTCAACCATTATTATGAGCTCTATTATGTCCTTAACGGCGTTGAAGCACGAAGGTTTAAACTCCCTTTTTTAGTCTAAAGCTTTTCGTGTAAAGGTACCGTTTTTTTAGGAAGTATAATCGTAAATTGCGCCCCTTGTCGGACATTGGCGACACGTAATATTCCGCCGATATGTTTGTCTATGATCATTTTTGCCATGTAAAGTCCCAAACCGGTGCCGTTTTTCGACTTGGTACTGAAATAAGGATCAAAAACATTCTCTATAATATCAGGGGCTATCCCTCCGCCGTTGTCTTCCACGCTGATCGTTATGCTACTGCTGCCGCTGTAAACTTTGATCCATATATGACGCATATCTGCATTTCTCTCAACCAAGATGTCAATAGCATTATTGATAATATTGATGAGTACTTGTACCACTTCGTTGGCATAGGTCTCGATAAACTCTTCATCACACTCTTCCAGATGCAACTGCACGTTTTCCAAAATCAATCGTGTTTGAATGATCTGCTGCATTCGTTCAATCAGAAGATGCGTCGATATTATTACGGTGGACTTGTCCGGCTTGAAATAGGTCTGAAAGTCATTGATTAAATTGGAGAGGTAGATAATTAAATCAGAAATTTTATCCAAGATTTTACCCGACTCTCCCTCCTCTTTAGCCATTGACATCGACTTGATTTTCTCATTAGCAATCATCAGGGTTACCGTTGCCAAAGGCTGACGCCATTGATGGGCGATCATACTCATCATCTCTCCCATCTCCGCTAAGCGTGATTGGGAGATCATCATTTTTTCCTGTTCAGTGATCTTCTCCACCTTTTGCGCGACTCTTTCTTCAAGAGATAAGTTTAGCTCTTGAAGCTCCTTGGTTTTAAGCTCTAAATTTTTATTCAAAATGTTTAGTTCTTTATAGGATGTCTCCAGTTTTTGAGCCATTTCTATAAATGACGAGGAGAGCAATCCAATCTCATCATTCGTTTTAATTTGAGTTAACGTATCACTGACGTTTAGGTTTCCGTTCGCTATCTCTTTGGCCGTATCCGTAAGCAATAAAATCGGTGCGATAAGTTTTCTTGCAAAAAAGTAGCTAAATATCAGTAAAATAAATGCCAAAAAAACAGAGGTATAAATCGCTTTTTGGACACTTGATTTTATTTTCTCCTTTTTGTTTTTTTCAGCCTTGCGTACTTCTTCTTTCAATGTTTTAAGGGAATAGACAATATGTAGCTCCCCCCACTTATTGTTCAATACTATCGGCAGTGAGATAATGAAATTATTTTTATTATTGACATCGTTAATCGTTAAAGCATTAACTTCTTTTTCAGGAAATTGATTTTTAAAATAGGCGTCTCCGACAAAAATTTCTTTAGACTTATCAATATTGAAGAGAACAACGGCATTAACCTCTTTTTTGGCAGCTAAATTTCGAAAGGATGAATCAATATGCGAAAAATTGAAAGTGGCAATATCATTTTCAACTTCGTATTTTAAAGACTGTATGTTATTTATCGCATTTGATTCCAAATTACTTCGTATTAAAGATACTCTTTGATTCAGTTCATTATTTAAAATATCTTTTTGTTCACTGATTTGAAGGTACGTAAAAACCGATACTACGATTGTTGTAATAAATAAAATAGCGATAATAAATTTGTTAGTTAAACTCATTCGATGACTTCTGTAGCGATTGACGAGATATCCGGAGTGAATTCAACATCAATTAGAGCTGCTTCTCTCTTGTTTAAAATGATATTGGTTCCGGCCGGGTATTGAATATTCTCTATCGGTTCTTCATTGAGTTTGCTTTCTATCATAGAGGCCATTTGTCTTCCGATTGTTGGATTGTCTGCCGATATTATCAACGTTGCACCGTATTTAATAAACAGTTCATGGTACGCTATGACCGGTTTCTTATGCTCTTTTGAGAGTCTAAATAGATTTTCAACCGCTTTTTCATTATTCAAAAATACCGGATCAGCTATGACCAACATAGCATCTGAGTGTTGTACCGTATCCTCAGATTGAATAGTATTGACAGAGTCTTCGTCAATTTTTATTGGGATTATTTTTATCCCCAGCACCTCGGCATCTTGGCTAAGATCATTAATGATATTTTGCGTATATTTGCTGTGTATTACCCCTATTGTTTTAATATTATTAAATATTGATTTAACAATGGTCAGCTGCATACCGCTGTGCAGTTCATTGGAGATACCGTAGCGCTTACCTTCCATCGTTAATTTTTTCCAATCAGCAATAGAGCTAAAGTAGATCTCTTTTTCAGGTATGTATTCATTGGCATACTGATAGGCTTTAGCACCGACCGCATACACACTATCGGGGTATTCATCATAAAGATATTTTTTTATCTCTCTGCTCTTCATGTGTGATATATCCAAAATTTTAAAAGGCTGGTTGAAATTTTTACTAAATTCATCCACCGCTTCCGTATATTTTTTTACATCAGAATTTGAGTTAATGACTAAGAGGGTTTGTGCGTGGAGAAAAAGGGTGAAGAGAGAGATGAAAAATAGTAATCTCATTTTGTATCTCCCGCATCTTCTAGATTTGCTGTATTGAAAAATACCAATTTATCTATGCCTAACATATTTAAGATATTTTTTCCACTGTCGGATAGTTCCATATTTTTAAATATAGTGACAACTCTATTATCCTCTTTATCTATCTCATTGCTTGCCAAAAACATTCTATATTCCGGCTCTGATTCATAATATATTTTTAAATTTTTGGATAAGACCGGATTGATATGTTGCAAGAGGGTATAGCTATCTTTGGATACAAGGGCAAATCTACTCATTCCAAAACCGACACTCATAAGGGCATCTATCTCTTTCGGAACTCTTAGGATGGATAATTCCTTCGAATTATTCTTTGTAATAGCGTTCAATAATTCATGGGTGTACTCTAGGTCGTACGCGGAAGTGACTACCCCCTTCAATAACGTATTTTTTTGACCGACAAGTATTTTTCTATCGGTGATGCTCCCTTTTCTTTTGGCAACTAACATTGCTTCTAAATTATATTTTTGGGCTATTTCACGATAATGCCAACTCGACAGTATTGCAATGGAACTTTTCTTTTTTAAATACTTTTCAAACGTTTCTTTATCGCTAAAGGGCTGAAGTTCATAATTTCCATACGCACTTAAATACGCGTCAAAACTTATTTTGAGCGATTTGAAATTATTTGTATTTATTTCCGGTGTATACAAATATACTTTTACACTCTCTGCAAAAAGGATATTGGCAAACAACAGGATTAAAAATACTATTTTCATTACGTTCCTAATTTATAAAGTACGGATGACTCATAACCACGGCTGCGTATACGTGGACGCTCCGCCTAGCATCTGATTAATTTGACACCAGTTTGCTATTAGATTACTGCACTCTTTTACATGCTTAGGTGCGTCAATCCCGATCACATGAAGGTTGATGACCTTTTTTATAGGGCAATTATAGAGTGCATATAAACCGGTAACATCTAATATCTTTAGAGTAGAATCTTCCATTCCAATCACTTCAGGAAGATAGGATATGGAATCTGGGCCCATAATGTAGGGTTTTTCCACCCCGTTTTTATCCACAATATTCGCAAAAATATTTTCATTTTCAGTTGCGACTTTTAGTGTATTCCCCTCAAAAGCATTCATCCCTTTTATGATTAGTGTACCGACATCTGTTCCGTTGACAACAGTACTCTCAATGCTCTCTAATGTGCCGTAAAAAATCTCTTTGGTCAATCTTTTTTCTTTACTCTCAGTGTTCATATACGATATGATTTTTTCAGCTCTGCTTGAAGCAGAATTTTCTTGGTTAATGATTTTTCCAATATTCAAAGCATCGAGCATGGTATTTTGTACCGCGAATTTAAGCTTAAACTCTTTTTTGCTCATAGGATAAAGAGAAAAACCTCCGCTATTTTTAAACGCACTCGAAGTAAACATTTGCGCAAAGCACTCTTGTACATGGGCTAAGCTCTCAAGGTTATAAGACGAAAAAAGAGGATTAATGCTTCCGCTGGCGATAAAGTTGGGATAAAACGGACAATCGTATCCAGCTAACAGTGTAAGCGGTAAGGTAGGCGTTGCTCTTCCCGATGGATCGGCATTTACAACTTTGTAATCAATTCCTTTATCTTTGGCTAATTTAGCGGCGATAATGGGTAAAACTGAATTTACGGTACCGACTTCCATCGGAAAAATATACTTGAAAGCCGTAAAGTCTTTTTTGTTTTTTTGACACCACTCCTGCATAATTTCGATTACATTCAGCAGCGATCGGTTTAGCTCTGAAGCATTGAATGATGCACTGGGCAGTCCCATCCCCGAAGATGGAACGATCCACTCACCCTCATGAATATCATCGAAATCAACAACCTCTACGGTGTCACCTTCTTTAAAGTCGGCATCAATACAACTCTGTCCCAGATCGAGTGGTCCACCGCCTCCTGAAGCCAAAAAACATGCTCCGTACAATATTTGTTCAAGTTCTATTTTTCCAATGATCATACTATCGCTCCTCTTAAAATTTGTAAGACAATTCAGCCATATACGATCTTCCGCCTAAGGGATAATCATAGGGGCTACTTGAGTCATACGTTTTTTCATCCAACAGATTGTAAACCGAAAATTTCATTTGCAGGTCTTTTAGCATGACATCTTTTGCCAATACGGTAGCATTGTTTGTGATGCTGCTCTTTACTTCATCTCTTGTATCGGTTGAGGCTCTCGTCTGTTTGCCTATATATTTGGCATCGGTATACAGATTAAAGGTGCTGTTGATTCTATAGTTAAGAGCCAGATACCCTTCATGCCGGGATATATTTTCCAAACTTTGGGATGTTGTCGAACATTTCGGATTTTGGTAGGTGTAGTTCGCAACGATATACGATCCTCTGTGTAGGTTCTGTCTGATCTCGGCTTCTATCCCTTGAGTCGTTGTTTTTCCCTGATTAACATAGGTGTTGCCTGCTGTTGAAATAATATCATCGATAGCGCTTTTGAAAATACTCAGGGATACTCCCAGGTTATCCAGGGAAGTATTTTGTAGATTTAATTCAATTGTTTTTACCCGCTCAGGGTTTAGGCTGGAATTACCTACCAAAGCCGGATTATTCTTATTGTACAGCTCTGCGAAGGTCGGTGCCCTAAAAGCTTCTCCATACATGAGTTTGATATTGTTGTGTGGATTGATTTCCCATGCCGCACCGAGTCTGGGATTAAAAATACCGCCAAAGTCGCTATAGTGGTCATATCGTACACCGGCGGTGAGTCTTAGACTCTCTGTCAGATCGTAAAGCAGCTCGCTGTATGCAGCCCAAAACTTTCTGTCTGCTTCAGAGACGAAGTTTGTACTTGGATCTGAAAAGTTTTGCATACTGCTCAAGGGAGCTCCGGTTGAGGGATTGTAATTTGTTTTGTAGAGCGGATCTTGAAGTTTCTGAGTTTCATAGGAGAGTCCGGAGATGACGGTATAGTTCTCTTTTTTAAGGGTTAATAGCGTTTCCATTCCCGATTTTTTGTTGGTATAGCCGGAAATGGCGAGCATACCATTCGGGTACGTTGTATGAAAAATATTCGTATAGCCCTCGGGGAATATTTCCCAAAGATTGTCGGCTTTAAAACTATCATGATAAACCCTAGTATCTAAGGTATACAGATCATTGATTTTATCTTTATATCCCAACTCTACAAAATAGGTCTCTCGTTTCGACATATCTTCATTATTGAGGGCATACGCCGCACCATATCGGGGGCCGTCTTCGGTAGTGTTATAGTTGGCCTTGGCGTAAAATCCGTTTTTATGTTTTATGGAGAGGTTGGTATTGACTCTTTTGGATGTTGGATTGATATGACCGCTGTTACCAATAGAATCACTTTCTATGTACGCTTTATAGCCGTTCGTATCGCGATAGTTTACATTGGCAGTGATATCGACGTTTTCATACCGCTTTCCCAAAAGGAGATTTGCCGCTGAAGTATTGTAACTCCCCGATTTGGCACTGATCTGAACGCCGTTTATATCCTGAGCCTCTTTGGTGATAATGTTTATAAGCGCCGTAAAAGCATTCTCTCCATAAAGGGCGGATGCGGGTCCTCTAATAATCTCAATCCTTTTGATATGCTCTAACGGAAAGTTTGCAAAGGCGCTTGTCGCACCGCCGTTGAGCAAATCCGAATTTAGAGAGTGCCCATCCAAAAGAATTAATACTTTTTCAGAAAACCACGTTTCAACGCCCCGAACTCCTATTTTATCCACGTATATATTGCTTTGAGAAACGCCAAGCCCCGGAACGACTCTTAATACGTCTAAGAGAGTATTGGCACCCATCTTGTTGATGGTATCTTCATCAATAACCGTGATGGAAGCGGAGGTTTTTTTAATATTCTCTTTGACACGTGATGCCGATATGACAAATGTCTCATCTTTGAGCCATGAAGCCTCATCTTCCAATGTCGCATTAAAGGGATTTGCAAAGATAATAGTCGGAATACTCAAGTAAAGTATTTTTCTAAACACGACATCCCTTTTCCCATAATAAAGTGCTCTGCCGCATACGCTGCTGTTCATTACTCTTTAGAATATATTCTTTTTTCACAATAGTTATAAATTATAACTAAATTTATAGCTATTGAGAATTGCAACGCTTATTTTTTATGCAGCATACGTATCAGTGAATCGACAATGGACATATCCAAATGTTCCCGCATCGATTCTTTCATCAGCTTGATGGCTTCAAAAGTACTCATAGGGTTTTTATAAGATCTTTTGGTCGTCAATGCGTCAAATACATCGCATACCGCAATAATACGTGCAAATTGCGAGATCTCATCCCCTTTGATTTGATCGGGATATCCTCTGCCGTCAATTTTTTCATGGTGATGACGGATTCCTGATAATATTTTTGAATCGGTAATCCCTAAATTCAAGGCTATCGCATGGCCCAATTCGGGATGATTTTTCATCATATCAAACTCTTGTTCCGTCAGTAATCCATTTTTATTGATAATGTCATAATCGACTTTGCTTTTTCCGATGTCATGGAGTATGGCGGACATCCCAAGCTTTTCCAACTCTTTTCCGTTAATCCCTAAAAAATTGCCTAGACTGAGGGCATAAATGCTGACATTGAGCAAATGGGTGTGGGTGTAATAATCATGAGCAGTAATCTTTAAAAGCGATTCAATTGCACTGCTGTCGCTTAAGATTACTTCGACCATGGAATTAACGAGAGGTTTGGCACACTGAACCGATTCAAGAGATTCCGGATTATGAAACAAATCATTGATGACAGAGGTTGCCCGTTCATAGATTATCAGGGCTTTGCTTCCAATCGGAATATCTTCGGCTCTGGCAATGGATTGAATATGCTTTTGGACATATGCTTCGTAGCGCAAACTGTCTTCATCCTCAATATAGAGGCGCTCTATTTCACGTAATCGAATTTTACTTCTCGTATCAACAACGGTATCGCTTTGGAGAAAAAGGGTCATTGCCGTTTTTGTATCATTGCGTAAATAGATGGTAAAATCGATTATTTCACCTTGGGTAATGACCCGTTTGTCGATTGATTTATATCGTTTAATTTTGCTCATGAGTTGCCTTATGTGGAATTTTACCTATTTATGTTCTAATAATTTATTCTTACGCTCTAACAATTGACAATGCCGGATAAGCCTCTTTAGGGAAGGAATCTGCTATTATTTTTCCTATGAATCTTCCTATACACGACGTTATTGACGATATTCGCACTGCATTGTTAAATTCAAACCGTCTTATTCTTCAAGCTCCGCCCGGTGCAGGAAAAACGACCTCTGTTCCTTTAGCCCTTTTGGATGAGCCTTGGCTACAGGAAAAGCAAATCATTATGCTGGAACCGCGACGGATTGCCGCACGGAGCGCTGCGTCACGAATGGCACATTTGCTGAATGAAAATGTCGGGATACGAATCGGCTATCAAATCCGTGCCGAAAAAAAAATCAGCAAAGAAACCAAAATTCTTGTCGTTACGGAGGGGATATTAACCCGGATGCTTCAACGTGATCCTTTTTTGGAAAATGTTGCACTGATTATTTTTGACGAATTCCATGAACGCCACCTTCACAGCGATCTCTCACTGACGTTTGCAGTACAATCACAAGAGTGCCTGCGTCAGGATCTCAAAATTTTGGTGATGTCGGCGATGTTGGATACCGACTCCTTGCAAGCCTTATTAAACAACCCCCCGCTCATTACCAGTGAGGGGAGAAGTTATCCGATTGAGATCGAATACCTACCACCCAACACCCCTGCGCTAGAAGCAAAAAAAATTGTTCCTCCGCTTATGGATGTGATTAAAAACAGTATCCATACGGATGAGGGGAGTATCCTCGTCTTTTTGCCCGGAACCCGTGAGATCAAAGCAGTAGAGACTTCTCTAAAAGAGTATTGCAAGGATATGGAAATCGATATTGCTCCGCTTTATGGCGAACTTTCAAAAGAGATACAAGAGCGTGCCCTCGCACCCTCTTCAAAGCGAAAGATTGTTCTCTCTACCAATATTGCCGAAACCAGCCTGACAATTGAGGGGATACGAGTTGTTG
>NZ_JAHFAQ010000012.1:0-28188 GCF_023250475.1 Sulfuricurvum sp.
CGGTTGCGTTTAAACATCGTCTCCATCATCTGAAGCGCTTTTACCCCCATCCGTACGCCAGGTTGCGGCATCGGAGCAAAAAAAGTCATTTCATAGTTGTCCCGAATACCGAGTTTTTTAAGGTGATGGTGGAGATTGAAGAAAAGCTCAAATCCAGGTCCCCCTCGCACCCCGCTGGAATCATGCGGATTGCCTCCGAAGCCGAAAGCGATTTTTCCCTTTCCCATTTTTACCACTGCATCGATTTTTGCTTTGAGTTGGAGAGATTGCTCGGGGGCTCCGCAGATGGAGAGCGTGTTTTCGAGTCCGGAATGCTTCATTTTGCCTGCACCGATGGCAATTACCAGATGCTCGGCATTGCGTTCACCCCCATTTTCAAGGAGGATGCTTTTTGTAGCGGCGTTCATCGAAATAACCCGATCAACGGTAAGGGTAAAGCCGTGGCGTGCGGCAAGTTTGTCGAGGGACAATGTGACATCATCAAAGGTGCTCGTCCCTACCGGAATCCAGATGGAGATAGGATAAATGTACAGAGAACTTCTATCGCTGATCAGTTCAACTTCAAATCCCTCTTTTTTAAAATAAATTGCCGCTTCGACACCGGCGATTCCTCCGCCTATAATGAGAACATTTCGCACTCTTTTATCCTTACAAAAATACAAATAACAGGTATGTTTTTAGCTATTGGAGGTAATTATATTAGCAATGGCGTTTAAAGTCAATATAGATAAATATTTTATTCGTCATAACTAGAATTTATTTTTCTCTCTCAAATGGATAATAAATCAATAAGATTGTGAAAAAATGTAACATTGACTGCTTTTGTAATAAATTTAGTCTTAAATGCAAGGTTCATTTTAAGGATGTGATATAATTGTGATGTTATAGGGTTATAATCGACTTTTATGGAATTATTAAACGAAGGAGAAGCAATGGCAAGAGTAGTCGTCCTCGGTGGCGGTGTCGCCGGACATACTGCAGCAACGTTCGCGGCAGATTGGCTCGGAAAAGAACATGAGGTGGTAGTAGTTACCCCTAACTCAAAATGGAACTGGATCCCATCAAATATTTGGGTTGGAGTCGGTCAAATGTCTAAAGAAGAGGTTACTTTTGACCTTGCTCCCGTGTATCAAAAAGCAGGAATCACGTATAAACAAGCAAAAGCTGTAAGCCTTAATCCTGAAGGAAATGCAAGCAGCGATAAGCCGTTTGTAACGATTGAATATACCGGACAAAGCAAAGTAGGACAAAGTGAAGACGTTACGTACGACTACCTTATCAATGCTACCGGACCAAAACTTAACTTCGCGGCTACTCCGGGTCTTGGAGATGCTAACGGTTTAGGTGAATTTACCGTTTCCGTATGTACGGCAGATCATGCAGACCATGCGGCGCATGAGTTTGCAAAATCTATCGAAAAAATGAAAAAAGGGGAGCGTCAAAAATTCCTCATCGGAACCGGTCACGGTATGTGTACGTGTCAAGGTGCGGCGTTCGAGTACATCTTCAACATCGAACATGAACTTCGCAAAGCGGGAGTACGTGATTTGGCAGATATCCAATGGATCTCTAACGAATCATTCCTCGGTGACTTCGGTATCGGCGGGCTACACATGAAACGCGGCGGTTACGCGGCTTCTTCACGTCTTTTCGCAGAATCTTTGTATTCTGAGCGCGGTGTCAAATGGTTGATCGGTGCTCACGTTAACAAAGTTGAAAAAGGGAAAGTTTCGTATGAACTTCTTGACGGTACAATGGGAGAAGAGTCATTCGATTTCGCGATGTTGATTCCACCTTTCGCCGGAGTAGGCCTTAAAGCCTATGACAAAGCGGGTGAAGATATCACAGCTACCGTATTTGCACCGAACGGCTTCATGAAAGTTGATGCGAACTACAATGCAGGTGCTTACGAGAATTGGAAAGCGTCTGACTGGCCTCGTACGTATCAAAATCCAACGTACAAAAATCTCTTCGCTGCAGGTATCGCGTTTGCTCCTCCGCATCCGATCTCTAAACCGATGAGTTCACCGAACGGTACTCAAATTTTCCCAACACCTCCGCGTACGGGTATGCCAAGCGGTATTATCGGTAAAGCGGTAGCGCACAGTGTTTGTGATTTGATCAAAAAAGGGCCGGATGCGCATTTGCATGAAGCCTCTATGGCAGAGATGGGTGCAGCGTGTGTTGCGTCAGCAGGTAAAGGTTTGTTCGACGGAACTGCTGCGGCATTGACCGTTTATCCGGTTGTTCCTGACTTTGAAAAATATCCGGGAATCGGACGTGATTTGGATTACACCTTCGGTGAAATCGGACTTGCAGGTCACTGGATCAAGCATATCCTTCACCACATGTTTATTTATAAAGCCAAGCTCAATCCGGGCTGGACTTTGATCCCTGAATAAGTAAAAAGGAGAAAAAAACTATGAATGAAATTGAAAAATACGTCAAACCGTACGATGCTAACTTTACAACCATGGTACCGACAAATTTTGTTATCAAAATGCGTACGTGCAAAATTTGGCAGTTTATCCGCTTTATCATGATCAACATCAAAATGTTGATTGTTGTTCGCAAAAGCCACTAATTTAAAGCCCCTTTACGGGGGCTATACTCCCTTATGAAAGATTTCCTATTATGATTAAAGAATTGATCACCTACCCAGATGAGCGGATTAAGTATGTATCTGCCGATGTTCGGAAATTTGATGATGAGTTGTTTAGGCTTTTAGAAAATATGCACGATACGATGGAGCATTATCAGCTGAATGCTATCGCGGCAATCCAAATCGCAGTGCCGGCTTGCGCCATCATCGTCAAAACCGAGAATGGCCCGCTGGAACTTATTAATCCTCGTATTCTTGTTACCGACGGAGAAGTTATTGCTGAAGAGATAAGCGCGTATTATCCCGATTTTACAGCCACACTCAAACGACATGACCGAATCAAAGTAGTCTATGAAAACAGATTCGGAGAGTTACAGCATTTGGATACGGAGGGGGGCTTTTCTCGGGTATTACAGCGTAAAATGGATATGTTGTTCGGGGGTACACTTCTGGATAAACTGAATAAAGAGGGACGACAAGAAGCCGAAAAGATATTACAAAAACAAGCTCAAGAAGCCGGATATGAGCTAGGCGAGTCATGCCCAACGGTTTTTGTACGTGATTATTTTAAACGGGGTGCCAAATATCTTTTGGCTCTTGTCGGATTCACCTTTATTCTCCCCTTTTTCATTTCACCCGAGTTACGCACTTTGGTCTATACCCTCGATAAATATGCACTAATCGGCGTGATACTTTTAATGGTTGTCTATTTCATTTATGCCCAGTATGAAGGAAAAAAGTATAAACAGTGTACGAGTTGTCAAATCGGTAATATTATCGGGACGGTTGCTATTTTGGCTTTTCAGCTTCTCATTATCAGTCTAGGCGTATTTTTCTGGATTTCACCAAAATAATAAACGTGATCGTTTTAAACTTTTCCTCTTAAGGAATTTCTATGCTCCCCCAGAATATTTCAAATCTGTTTCAATCTAGAGCGGTTCTTATTGGGGCAAAAGAGACTATTTTAAGCGATTGGGTCTCCGATGAGCTGTGTACCTCGATTTTGGAACGGCACGGAATTGATATCGTATTTTTTAAAGATCAGTATGCCGGAAGTGTTTTTGATTACTTTATGGGGGTTGTTTCCGGTCAAATGATTATCGGAGATTGTCCGGTTATTGCGGAGCTGATCGATTATTTGAAAAATAAAGATCTTCGTGCCGATGAACTTTTTCTCCTCTGCACCCGTTTTAAACGTTCCGTTCTTGATACAACGTACCGTTTGGGTATTAACGATCAGTCTATTTTTGCTTCTATCAGTTATCTGTTCGATCAGAATTTCTCGGGAGTTTTAAAACTTTACACCGATACGATTTATCAAAAAGAGCAGGAAGCGCTTAATGCTTCCAAAGCCAAAGAGTATTTTCTCTCCAATATGTCTCATGAAATCCGGACACCGCTGAATGCGATTTTGGGATTTGTATCTCTTTTGCGGGATGAGACGATCAATCCCCGTTATCAACAGTATCTCGATATTATCTCCAACAGCGGTGAAAATCTTCTCCACATTATCAACGATATTCTAGATTTTTCCAAGCTTCGCAGCGGGGAGTTTACAGTCGATCCGCAGCCGTTTAATATACATGATGAGATATCGCATACGATGGAGCTTTTTGTCCCCGGTGCAAACTCTAAAAATATAACCCTTACCAGTTTTATCGACCCTACGATTGCCTATGAAATTGTTGCCGATGCATTGCGGATAAAACAGATTGTCGGAAATTTTCTGAGTAATGCGATTAAATTTACACATCATACCGGTGCGATTCATGTGGAAGCGCGATGTGATGAGGGGATACTTTCCCTCTCTGTGCGCGACCAGGGGATAGGAATTGCTTCGGCTGATCAGGAGAGGATTTTTGATGCTTTTTCTCAAGCGCATGAGGGGAGCATGAAAACAAACGGGGGGACCGGTTTAGGGCTCTCTATATGTAAGCAGCTAGCTATTCATATGGGGGGGATAATTGAGTTGGAATCGGTTGTCGGGGAGGGGAGCCTATTTACGTTAAAAATTCCCGTCATCATCAACAATGAGTGCGAGATTTCCAAATTTGATGTTTCGATGTTTAAGGGGATTCGTTTCGGTCTTCTTGCCTATCACCCCTCTGAAAGTTATAAGCTTGAGTCCCTCCAGCGTTATTGGGATCACTTCGGATTGGATGTGCAAATCATTGAGGATGTCCGAGAATCGTGTGATTTGCTCATCTTCTTAGAGAGTTCGATGGATGACACTACCCGAGAAATGATTATGACGCATAAAATCCCCTCGGTTGCGATTCTCGATTTTCTAGACGATCGTTACGACACGGTTGAGACAATCGTCCCTCTCACCTTCCCTATCTATTGTACGAAGCTGCAAAGCGCTTTATGTGATGTTCTGGGGATTAATGGGACGCATCTTCCCCGTATGAACGGAATGAAGAAAAGATCCGGTTTTGAAGGAAAAGTATTGGTTGCGGAGGACAACCTAGCCAATCAGGAACTGATAAAAATCATTTTGGAGCGTTACGGGCTGACCTATACGATCGCCTCTAACGGTTTGGAAGCCTTAGACTCCTATCAATCAGAACGGTATGATATGGTGTTGATGGATGAACAGATGCCGAGGATGAACGGGAATGAAGCGACGGCGGCTATTTTAGCTTATGAACAAGAGAACGCAAAAGTGCATACCCCGATTGTCGCTTTGACGGCCAATGTTGTGAAAGGGGCACGGGAACGCTCCATTCAAAACGGCTATGATGCGTTTTTAGGCAAACCGATTGTCCTTAAAGAGATTGAACAGTTGTTTGAGCGTTATTTTAAATCGATCGAGTTGCCTTCGTATGAGTCGAGAAGTCAAAGCAGTTCCAAATACGCGCATATTGATATGGGACATCTCAAAAGCGCACTGATGCTCGATGAAGAGCAGATTGAGTATTTGCTGGGGATATATCGCGAAAAAATGGAGCATTCGCTTCAAGAACTTTTACGTGCGATTGAGACAAGGGAGTATGAAAATATTGCGTGTATTTCCCATGCGATTAAAGGGTCAAGCGCCAATTTTCGATTCGACGAGTTATCCCGACTCTCGTATGTGATTGAGTCTTCGGCGACGGAAGAAGAGGATGAGTTTGATTTTACCGAAGCGTATGAAGTGCTTCGGAGTGAGTTTGAAAAACGGTTTAAATAACGGCTATTCTTCCAAATAGTATCCGACACCCGAAGCATTTTTAATGACATCGCTTGGGAGTTTGTTTCGAAGCCGCCATACGAGAGTACGGACACTGTTATCGGTTGCCCCTTTGGTTTCCCATACGTAATTGATGGCCTGCTCAAAATCGACGACACTTCCCAGCTGTGCTACCAAAAGGCGGATAAAAGCGTTCTCTTTTTTAGTGAGTTTGATTTTCTGGTTTTGAAAAAATGTCTCTCCCAGCCCGGTGTCGTGGCGATATCCGTCACCGAATTCGACAATCGGTTTATCGGAGAGTTTTTTGGCATAGACCAGTTTTTCGAGCTCTTCGCGGTCGGATTTTAATTCATCCATATTGGAATGACGTTTTTTCTCTTCTTTGAAGCGATAAAGTGCCATTTGGATGGTGGTGTGGAGATTGATCGGATCGAAAGGTTTGACGATGTACCCGTAAGGTTCCGTTTTTTTGGCTTTTCCCAACATCTCGTTATCGGAATGCGATGAGAGATAGATAAACGGGAGCTGATTTTTATCGCGGATGTATTGAGCCAGCTCGATACCGTCCATTGTTTTTTGCAGCCCGATGTCAATGAGGGCGATATCGGGATTATAAATTTTGATTTTATTGCGTGCAGTAACGGCATTGTCAGCTATTGAAATGACATCATACCCTTGCTTTTCCAATGACATTTTTAAATTTATTGCGGTTACTTCGTCGTCTTCAACGACAAGAACTTTAATCATAGGTCTTCATCCTCATTCATATTATGTGATAGTACGATGATTTTATCACAATGTCTACAAAATTAGATAATAAAGCGCGCAAATTTTGTGATATTTCCCCGCTAATAAAGAATAATGTTTCTTTTTTATCCTTTATTCAACGCAAAAGGGGCATAATCGCGTCATTCACAGGGACCGATAGGGATGAGTATGCTTGATTTTGATAAATTTACCAAATATTCGAAGCCGGGGCCGCGTTATACGAGTTATCCTACGGCATTGGAGTTTAGCGAGAGTTTTGATTACGACAGTTATCTGTCAAAGCTCCATGCACAAGACCCCTCGAGAGAGTTATCCCTCTATTTTCACTTGCCGTTTTGCAAGAATGCCTGCTATTTTTGCGGCTGTAACGTGGTATTTACCTCCAAAGAGGATAAAAAAGAGCGCTATATCGATTACCTGGTACGCGAACTTCAAATTTTAAGTACCCATATCGATGTAAATCGTCCGATTATTCAGCTCCATTTCGGGGGCGGGACGCCGACTTTTTTTGATGCTGACCAATTGCACCGTATCATTACGGCAATCAAAAGCCATTTTAAAAATTTTGCGCAGGGTGCCGAGATCAGCTGTGAGATCGATCCTCGCCATATTAACGATGCGCAGATGAAAGTCCTCAGTGATGCCGGATTTAACCGTGTCAGTTTCGGAATTCAGGATTTTGATGAGAAAGTTCAGGTTGCCGTCCATCGTGTTCAGCCGTACGATATCACCAAGGCAGCGATGGATCTGGCCCGTAAATATAACATGGTGAGTGTCAATGTCGATCTTATCTACGGATTGCCATACCAGAGTTTGGAAACGTTTAAAAAGACGTTAGAGCAATCCATCTCACTCAATCCGGATCGATTTGCCGTCTTCAATTACGCACATGTACCGTGGCTTAAAAAAACAATGCGTAAAATCGATGAGACAACGCTCCCACATCCGGCGGAGAAACTTGCCATTATGCGTTATACCGTTGATTATATGTCGGCACAAGGGTATCGTATGATCGGAATGGATCATTTTGCCAAACCCGAAGATGAATTATTCAAGGCGATCGATAAAGGACAATTACACCGTAATTTCCAAGGATATACGACGAAAGGGGGTGCTGATTTGATCGGTATCGGCTTGACCTCTATCGGTGAGGGATCGGACTATTATGCTCAAAATTTTAAAGATATGGAAAGCTACGAGAATGCTATCGATGCCGGTAAATTACCGTATGAGCGCGGTGTTGGACTGAACGAAGATGATCAAATCCGTCAGTATGTCATTATGGAGCTGATGAGTAATTTCAAACTCGATATTCCTCGATTTGAACGGCTGTACGGTGTGAAGTTTAACGACTATTTTGCCGATGCGATTGAGGCTCTAAAAGCTTACGAAGCGGATGAACTCTTGAGTATTACACCGACAACGATTGAGTGCTCTCCTACCGGAACACTGCTCATTCGAAATATTGCAATGGCGTTTGATGCTTATATGAAGCGTCATACCGCCAGCGATAAAGCGTTTAGCAAGACGGTGTGATATGACACGACAAGGAGAACTGTTTAATTTTACTGAAACTTCAGATGCGTGTATCAAGTGCGGAAAATGTATCCCTGTATGTACAATTCACAATGTTAATGCCGACGAGGTCACCTCTCCTCGCGGATTTATTGATCTTCTCGGAGCCTATGAGCGGGGTCAATTAGAGCTGGACAAAAATGCCAAAGCTATTTTTGAGAGCTGTTTTTTGTGTACCAACTGTACCGATGTGTGTCCTAAAGCACTACCGACCGATATGGTGATTGAACAGGTTCGTGCCGATATCGCTGACAAATACGGTATTGCCTGGTTTAAGCGGGCATTTTTCTATTTGCTCCGTCACCGGATGACAATGGATATCCTCTTTAAGCTCGGATATGTATTTCAAACCTGCGGATTCAAGATCAAAGGGGAGATTAACTCGATGCAGCCGCGCTTTAATCTTCCGATCATTAAAAAAGACCGACTTCTCCCCTCAATGGGGAAAACCTCCTTTCTCAACAGTTATCCCGAAAATATCCCTAACGGGGGCCAACGCCGTGTCGCCATTTTCATCGGATGTCTGGCAAATTACAACTACACTGAGATCGGCAAAGGACTTTTGGAGATTTTGGAAGCGTTGAACGTTGATGCGTTTATTCCGAAAAAACAGCTTTGCTGCGGAGCCCCGGCTTATTTTACGGGTGATTTTGCAACCGTCGATCATAATGCCAAAAAGAACATTGTCTATTTTGAGAGCTTTATGGATGAGGTCGAAGCGATCATTATCCCCGAAGCAACCTGCAGTGCGATGATCAAAATCGATTATGAGCACTTTTTTCACGATCAGCCTGAATGGCTGGAACGTGCTAAAAAACTAAAGTCTAAAATTTTTATGGCGACGGAGTGGCTGGAGCAGAAAACGGAACTTAAAGCGCTGTTGGCAAGCCGTGGACGAAGCGATCTGAATGTTACCTATCACGATCCGTGTCATGCTCGCAAAATGCAGGGAATATACAAAGAACCCCGTTCTCTCATCGCTCAAAATTATACGATCACCGAGATGAGCGATCCGAATGCCTGCTGCGGTTTCGGAGGGGTGACAATGCAGACGGAAAATTTCCATTTTGCCCAGGCCGCAGGAAAACCCAAAGCGGCCATGATTGCCAAAACAGGGGCACAAGTGGTCACTGCGGAGTGCAGTGCATGCCGTATGCAGATTAATAATTCAATGAATGAAGCTGAATTGGATGTCGTCTTTAAAAACCCGATTGAATTGATTGCCGAGGCACTGCGACAATGACGACTATGGAAGTTGAGTCATTTTTAGAGACGTTTCAAACCCTTGTGATAGCTTCACTCACTCCCGAGGGAGAACCGCACGCAAGTACGGCTCCGTATGTTCGTCTGGGGAACAATTTTTATATCCTTATCAGCACCGTTGCGCAACATGGGCGAAATCTTTTGTCATCAGACAAAGTCTCTTTACTGTTTGCCGAAGATGAATCCCGATGTATCCAGCCCTTTGCCCGTAAGCGGGTTACGATTGAAGCACGTGTGAGTAAAGTCGGTCGGAACGAAGAGGATTTCCTCCGTGCAGTTGAGCGGTTTAAAGCCCATTTTGATACCGATTTGGTTCTCTCTCTGACCCAAATGGGCGATTTTCATCTTTTTAATCTCTCTCCTCAAAGCGGCAGTGTTGTGATGGGATTCGGGAAAGCGTATCGATTGGATCAGAATTTGGAGGTCTTGACTCAAATTATGGGTCAGCACCAAAAAGGTCATAGCAATGGATAAACTCCTGATCGTGTGGAGCAGCGGAGAGATCGAAGTTGCTAAAAAACTCGTATTGCTCTATGGAAGCGTTATTTTACCGCGCGGCTATTGGGATGAAGCTCACCTGATGGTGTGGGGTCCTTCAGCGAAGCTATTGGCTGAAAACACTGAACTGCAAGCAATGGTTGCAAAAGTGATAGAGAGTGGAGTAAAAGCTTCGGCGTGTGTCGTATGCAGTGACGATTACGGTGTGAGCGAAGAGCTTCGTGCAATGGGGATTGAACCGACCCATACGGGAGAGCTTTTGACACAGGCACTGAAAAGTGACTGGAAAGTGGTAACGTTTTAATGGAATTTTGGAATCATATATACGAGCATTTTAATCCCGTAGCCTTTAATATTATCTCGATCCCCGTGCACTGGTACGGACTGATGTATGTACTGGCACTGTTAAGCGCTCTGGTTATTGCCAAATGGATTGTTAAAAAAGACGGTATAGTAATTAGCAAAGAGCAGTTGGACGATTATTTTATCTATGCTGAGATCGGGGTAATCTTGGGCGCCCGTTTAGGGTATATCCTCTTTTACGATACCCATACGATGTACTATCTCACCCAACCGTGGCAGATTTTTAATCCGTTTATCGACGGGCAGTTTGTCGGGATACGGGGGATGAGTTTTCACGGAGCGATTTTAGGCTTTTTGATCGGTTCGTATATGTATCACCGCCGACATAAAGTGTCGTTTGGTCTGTTGATGGATTTGGTGGCCGTATCGGTACCCTTGGGATATGTGTTCGGACGGATCGGAAATTTTCTCAATCAAGAGCTTGTCGGACGGGCAACGGATGTGCCGTGGGGGATTTATGTTTATGATACTCTCCGCCACCCTTCACAGCTTTATGAGGCGTTTGTTGAGGGGATTGTCGTTTTTGCAATTATCTATCTCTACCGACATCGCAGAGCATTCGAGGGGGAACTGATTTTACTTTATGGATTTTTGTACGGCATCGGCCGTGCTTTTGTAGAGTTTTATCGTGCTCCCGATCCGCAGATCGGCTATATCCTCGGTGAGTGGATGACGCTGGGGATGGCACTCAGTCTCTCGATGGCAGCTGTATCGGTTTTAGTATGGATGTGGGCTAAAAACTCTCTTCCTAAAAGATAATACAAAAGATATGGACTCCCTCTTCGTAGCGGTAATTCAATTTAAATTGGTGCAGATCGGCGACCGATTGGGCAATATAAAGGCCTAGTCCAAGCCCTCCCTCGCCGCGTTCGGTTACAAATGCCTGTAAAGCCTCTTCAACAGGACGTTTGAGCGGTTCTCCACTGTTTCGGATACAGATTGTCTTTCCGTCATAGTTGATATGGATCGGTAATACGGTTGCATGCCGGAGGGCATTGTCAATCAGATTTTGAAGCGCGCTTGTAAATAAAGAACGATCGACAATGATGCGTTGAGTGCATCCGCTCATCTGGACAAGCTCCTGCTCAATCATCAGGTTATCGATTGCCGTTTGCACCATGCTATCCAAACGGATTGAACTTTTAGAGATGGCAAAAGCGTGCATTTTCTCAATCTCTGCCATTTGGTGAATCAGGTGCTCGAGTCGATTGAAGAGTTTTGCAAGCAAATTGCGATTAGGACTCGGCTCTTCAAGCTCCACTATTAATTTCCCTTTGGTAATCGGCGTTTTGAGTTCATGCATAATATTACGCAGAAAAAGTTCACGCGATTTTTTGAGTTTGTTCTGTTTCTCTAACGCATCGTGGAGTGCATTTGAGATGAGTGCGATTTCATCTTTGCCGCGGCTGTGGATATCGATAATCTCTTCCCCTTCACCGTATCGCTGGATTTGTGTATACAAATGTTTGAGGGGTTTGAGATTGCTCCATAGCAGCAAATACATACTCACAAGCCCCCCCAACAGAGCGAAAAATAAAAACCATACGAAATAATAGGTTGTTTCCTCTGCCATATCCCGATAATACATCGTACAGTGCTCACGAGAGAGTGCGTATACGAATCCCTCATCATCTTTGTAGATGGTGACGCTCACATTGCGAGATCGGAGTTTGGACAGCATCGGGGGCGGAAGTGCGATCGGTTTGCATTGGGGTGTTTTATTGTCAATGAGTTTAAATCCCGCGTCATTAAGCTCTTTGCTTTGTTTCATGCAGCTTATCGATTTAGTCTCATCGATAATACGGGAAAGTTCCATAGAGCGGTGGGTAAGAAGATGAACTTTTTGTTGTTCCTGCTCACCTAATGCCGAGAGAAACAGCAGTATCAAAACGATAATGGCTAAAAAAAAGAAGGAATGGAGTTTAAAAAAAACCGAATGTCGACGTGAAATCATAGGGTAAACTGATATCCCATGCCGCGGATGGATCGGATGAGGGTGGGATGTTTCGGATTGGCTTCAACCTTCTGGCGGATTCGGCTGATGAGAACGTCGATACTGCGCTCCGAACTCTCCCATTGGATTGATTCGACGTTATTGGCTATAAAGTCACGGGAGACGATTTGGCGGCGGTGCTTGATAAGAAGTGCCAAAAGTTCAAATTCGGCGCGTGTTAACGGGAGGAGTTCCCCCTCTTTATAAATACCGTTCTCTTCGACCCGAAAGGTTTCATTGCTGGCTTGGATCGTTTTACCGTTGATACGGCGAAGGAGACTTTGTATTCGGGCAACAAGCTCTCTGGGCTCATAGGGCTTGGGGAGGTAGTCATCGGCACCGAGTTCGAGTGCGATTACTTTATCTCCCAAATCACTCCGAGCCGAGGAGATAATGATCGGAATATCGCTCCGTTCGCGAAGCGCTTTGCATACATCCAACCCATCCATATCGGGCAGAGTAAGATCGAGTAAAACCAAATCGTACGATTCGATTCCCAAAGAGGCCAGTGCCGCTTTGGGATGGGCATACGAAATAACCTCCATCTGATAACGGCTCAGATACTGACTTAGCAGATCGGAGATTTCGAGGTCGTCTTCTATCAGGAGGATTTTAATCATACAAAATTACTTTTTATCACACTCTTTGCAACCCATTCCGCCTTCTGGCATTTTTGCTTGCATTTTCATCGGCATTTGTTTTGGACACATTTTAGGGGCGTTCGCTTCAAAAGTTTTCAGTTGTTCCGGAGTGAGTACCGCCATCATTTTTTCGCGTTGCTGGTTATGGAACGCTTTTCCCTCTTCACGAATTTTTTGGATTTGTGCTTTTTGATCATCGTTTAAGCCGAGTTTTTCAAAAGGTTTCGGAAGTTTTGAGGTATCGCACTCACACTTCTTCATCATCATTCCGCTATCTTTCATCATTCCGCCGTTTTGCATCGGGCAGGCCATTAACGCTGTGGCTCCAAGAATGAGCGCTATACTAAGAACTTTTTTCATGATTTTCTCCATGGTTGGTATGATGATATGATACGCCAAAACACTTAACCTTTTACCAATAGAGTGTTAATGGCGTTAATGGTTAATCGGCTCTTCCGTTTGAGTCTAGGTAATTTTCATGAGGGTCAAAAAGAGTACCGTGATAGCCGGACCGATAATCATTCCCCAAAATCCGAAGGTTGAGAGTCCCGCAATAATTGCAAAAAATATAATCAGTTCATTGATTTTTTCTTGAGGCTTGAGCAGATGCTGATTGATGATTTTGATGATGACCGGTTTGATAAGGGTGTCGGCAATGATCGAAATCACGATAATTGTGTAGAGGGTAATGAAGAGGGCATTTTCCGTATGCCCCTGCGAGAGTTCAAACAGGGCAAACGGCAGCCACATGATCACTCCGCCTACCACAGGGATGAGAGAAGCAAAGCCGTACATGATTCCGAATAACAGACCGTTGTATCCCATGTATCCTATCGCTATTCCGAATAATGCCCCTTCGAATACGGCTGTGGTGAGAATAGAGTAAAAAACGACACTCATCGCCGAACGCATTTCAAATATTATAAGGGTACTCTCTTGCTGTGGAAAATGGGCGGAACGTTTGAAAAATTCAAAAATATCCCTCCCGTAATAGTGGGCGATAAAATAGAAAATCAAAATAAAAAGAGTTCCGGAGAGAAACGACATGGCAAAGCTTCCCATTTGGGAAGCATAGGCGATGATGTGCTGGCTAAGTGCCGTAGGATCGAATTTAACCAAGGCAGCTTCAATTTTTGCTTCGACGCGCGAAAGCGAAGGGGGGAGATGTTCTACCCACATGCGGAGTTTGATCTCCATCGTATGCATAATCGCGGGGTCGAGATTCTGTAGCATAACGGAAATATGGAACAAAAAGTACCCCAGCGGTGCGAAAAAGAGAATTCCCAATAAAAGAGTCGACAGTGCCGAGGCCCAAAAACGGCTATGGGTTAGGTTAAGAAAAGCCATTTGTATGTGGTGTGTTGAGATTGCCAAGAGCGATGCCACGACAATACTCATCCAAAACGGCTCGTATAACACATAGATCCCATAGGAGACAATGAGCAAAAGGGTCAGGGTAAAGTACTCTTTTCTCATAGACTACTCAAACAGTCCGTTTTTAGGGATACCGAATTTAAGCAGTTCATACGTTTTAGCGGTTGCGACCCGTCCGCGTGCCGTCCGTTCCAGATAGCCGTTGGCGAGGAGGTAGGGTTCTAGTACATCTTCAATCGTCCCCTCATCTTCGCTGAGTGCCGCAGCAATTGTGCTAAGACCCATAGCACGCCCTTTGGCTTCCATCAGAAGTTTAAGGAGACGGATATCCATCTCGTCAAAACCGTTGGAATTGATTCCGAGCTGATCGAGAGCGTAGCGGGAGCGTTCATGCAAAATCGTATTTTCATCCGCGACATCGGCAAAGTCTCTGACCCGTTTCAATAAACGCAAGGCGATACGGGGAGTTCCTCGGGAGCGCTTAGCGATCTCTATGGCGGCATTTTTATCAATACTTTTTCCGAGTTTTAATGCGGCTTGGGTGATGATGGCGCAGAGCTCATCGGGGGTATAAAACTGCATCCGAAAATTCATTCCAAAACGATCGCGCAGAGGGTTTGAGAGCATCCCCGCACGCGTTGTCGCACCGATAAGGGTAAAACGGGGAAGATCGATTTTGACGGTCTGCGCCGCAGGTCCCGAACCGATGATGATATCGAGACGGAAATCTTCCATTGAGGGATAAAGGATCTCCTCGACCGCAGGGGAGAGGCGGTGGATTTCGTCGATAAAGAGGATATCCCCCTCTTCGAGGTTAGTGAGGATGGCGGCGAGATCACCGCTCTTTTCGATCATGGGGGCGGCGGTTACTTTGATATTGCTCCCCATCTCATTCGCGATGATGAGAGCCAACGTCGTTTTTCCCAAACCGGGAGGGCCGTAAAAGAGGACATGATCGAGGGCTTCGCCCCGTTTGGAACTTGCCTCTATAAAGACCCCAAGATTTTTTTTGATCTGCTCTTGGCCGATATAATCGTTCCATGCGCTGGGGCGTAATGAGGTCTCGGTGATTTCTTCGGCGTCAAATTTTTCGATTTCTATAATGCGTTCCACGTTAAAAATTCCTAATAGACATAATTTTCATCGGGAAAAGAGCGATTTTGGACCTCATTGGCATAGGTTTTGGTCGCTTCTTTAACGGATACCGCACCGTTCATATATTGTTTGACGAATTTAGGAACAAACGGCTCATACAGTCCTAGCATATCGGAGAAGACCAGTACTTGACCATCCACGCCGTTTCCCGCTCCGATACCGATAACAGGGATAGAGACACTTTGTGCAACACGCGCGGCAACGTCGGCTTTAACCCCTTCGATGACGAGGATAAAAGCACCCGCTTGCTGGATTGCCTGAGCATCCGCGATAAGCGATAACGCTTCTTCTTCGCTTTTTCCTTTTACTTTATATCCCCCCTCTGCACGTACGGCTTGGGGAAGGAGCCCGATATGCCCGCATACCGCAAAGCCGTTATCGACCAAATGTTTTACGAGATAGGCTTTATCGGCTCCCCCTTCGATTTTGATCGCATCGGCAGGGGTTTCACGATAAATACGAAGTGCATTTGATAGTGCCGTGGCCTTTTCGGTATAGGTTCCAAAAGGCATATCGGTAATGACAAAGGTTTCAGGAGCCCCTTTGCACACTGCTTGGGTATGGTAAATCATCTGTTCCATCGTTGCGCTTAATGTATCGTTATTGCCGCCGAAGCTCATATTGAGACTGTCCCCGACGAGGAGGATATCGGCACTCTCACTGAAGAGACGGGCAAACAGGGCATCATAGGCGGTGATCATCACCAAAGGAAAGGTTCCTTTTCGTTTTTGAATCGAACCGATAGAGAGTTTTTTCATACTATATATCCCATAATCATTTAAAGTAGATAGTTTACCCAAAATTTGTTTCGCCTAGCTATTCTATGGCAATTAAGAGGGGATATTAAACAAAAGGTGGTTATAATTTATCACCACAGGAGAACATCATTATGGGCATACGAAGCGTTCTAGAGGCTAATTTCGACTTTGAAATCATTGACGAATTTTTAGATCATTACGCCATGATGACAGAGATTATGGAATCCCTCATTGTTGATTTGGGAAACCCTGAACGGTTTCATCGAAGTATTGAAGAGTTGTTTAGAATTTTTCATAATATCAAATCAGCATCAGGCTATTTACAAATTGATCCCATGGTTCGTTTGGCTACGTTTGCAGAAGATGCCCTTGAACAATTGCGTACAAGTGATAAACTTGTCAATGATGAAACCATCACATGGCTTATCAGTGTTGCTGATATGTTTATGCAGTGGCAAGAAGATTTGAAAATGGACAATGAGCTTGCCAAAGTCCATTTTTCCCTTTTAATTTTACCCGATATGGAGAAAGAGTGAAACAACTCGTAGCGTACATTACTGCCGGTTATCCCGATAAAAATTTTACCGTTGATTTGGCGTTATCGCTGGGTGAGAACGGTGTTGATACCTTGGAACTCGGTGTTCCGTTTTCTGACCCAGTTGCGGATGGTCCCGTTATCGAAGCGGCAAATGAGCGCGCGCTGGAAGCGGGATTCCGATTCGCTGATCTTCTGGATATATCTGCGAGCATAGCCCCGAACATCGATACATTATGGATGGGATATTTCAATCCGTTTTATCAATACGGTATGGAAGCTCTGCTAGATCGTGCAAAGACATTAGGAATTAACGGATTGATTATCCCTGATGTCCCCTACGAAGAGGCAAAAAACTATCATAATCTTTTTGAAAACCGAGGATTGGCCAATATCACGTTTGTCGCTCCGACTGACGGTGAAGAGCGCATAGTGACGATTACGGCCGAGGCTCGCAAATTTATTTACCTTGTCGCTTATGCCGGAATCACCGGCAGCGGAAAAGCCGAAGATTTGGCACCGGTACTCGAAATGATCAAGCGCCATACGAAAACTCCGGTCTACGTAGGCTTCGGTGTCAATGAACAAACTGCGCGTGAAAAGGTGCAGGGGGCGGACGGTGTAATCGTCGGTTCGGCAATCGTCAATGTCCTTTTGGATGATAGCCTCTCCAATACCCAAAAAATCGCTAAATGTTGTGAAATAACCCGAAATATCAAATCTCTTATTAACGAATAGAGATATATAATACGATTCTAACTTCGGTTATCTACGTGGGGGCGACATGGCTTCGACTGGATCAAGAAGGTTTAGGTTGCATCGCCGGACTGAGCAGCTCCGTTATACGGCTCACACTTGCTTAAACGCAAACAACACTAATTACCGTCCTGCTTACGCTGTAGCGTAAGTTTAATTAAACTTTAGGACTGCGCTACCTTCCTATGCTATAACTGGAAGGGCTTGGCGTATAACCCCTGTGATAGCTATATTCTTGGAATGTCTCGGACTTGAATGAATTTAGAGAATTGGATGATGTAGCTTTGCACGTTGTGTGATAGTCATCTGAAAAACAAACAACGTTACTAAGCATGTAGACGCCTTTACAATCTTGGTTTAGGACTCCGGTTCAATCCCGGACGCCTCCACCACCTTTTCAGCCTATTCTCGGCATTTCTTCCAGTTTTTATTTTACTTCTCTCTAAATCCGAATAGATCGAAATCTATTGATTTTATTTATGTATTGTGCATATTTTGTTAAGTCTTAAAATGCAACATATATGCAACTTATCGACGATAAGATTACATTTATGAATAATATATTTAGTAAGCAATGAGAGACGAGTATGCAAAATGATTTGAAAATTCTTACAAGAATTGGTAATGATTTAAGAATCATGATTGTAGCGGATGATAAGGTTGTCTCCAATAGTGCTCAGGAAATTTTATTTCCTTTTTTTGATGAGATTGTTGTCGCCAATACAGCCCAAGAGGCACTCGCTCTTTATACTTCCAGTTCATACGCAATTGTGTATGTTGATTTAACGCTTTCAGATATCAGCGGAATTGAATTAATAACGAAGCTTCGTAATCAGGATAAATACCAAAAATTTATAATATTTGTCGATGAAAATGATATTAATACGATGCTGAAACTTTATGAATTAGGGATAATATTTTTTATTTTTAAGCCTTTAATTTCAAAATATTTTTTGCAAGTGACGTATGACGTAATCCGTATATTATTACCTGATCAATATGTTGAAGAGCAAGTAAGAGAATTTCATAAAAGACTTTCTGATATTACCGAAGAAAATAAACTTCAATGTAATTTACTTATGCAGCAGACCAAGTTGACTCAAACGGGTGAAATGCTTTCAATGATCGCACATCAGTGGCGGCAACCGCTTTCAGTCATTACGGCGATTATTGCAACTACACGTACAAAGATGGACTTGGATATATATAAGCGTGCAAGTGACCCTTATTTAGCCATTGAAGCAGATTTAGGAAATGCATTTGTACGTATCGAAGAATCAGCAGATTTTCTTTCAAAAACCGTAAATGATTTTCGTAATTTTTATCGTCCAACAAATAAAACTAATACATTTTGCGTAGCAGAATTAATCAACAGTGTATGCCGTATGGTTATTCCTGAAAAACATTATCTTGACATAGATTTAGAGCTTGATACCGATACGAATATAATCATTACTAACTTCGAAAATGAACTTAAACAAGTCCTCATCAATATTATTAACAATGCCAAAGATGCATTTATTGAAAAAAATATCGATAAACCAAAACTTCGTATTATGCTTCAAAAAAAGAGAGAGTCGATTTTTATCAACATAACTGATAATGCACAGGGGATACCGTATTCGATTATGGAAAAAATATTTTTACCGTATTTCTCAACAAAAAATGAAAAAAATGGCACAGGAATCGGATTGCATATGGCTAAAACAATCATTGAGCGTCATATTGGAGGGACATTAAATGTGATGAACGATGAATTGTACGGCGGGGCTAATTTTTGTATTGAAATAATGCCTAAAGACAGAGTGCAGGGGGACGATGTATGATTAAGACAAAAGATGTATTCCACTTTTCACAAAAATTATGTGTATTGTATGTGGAAGATGATCCGAGTCTAAGAGATGAGATGACATTGCTTTTAAGTCCATTTTTTGAATATATTGAAATCGCTGTGGATGGCATAGATGGGCTTCAAAAATACAATCATCAAAAATTCGATATCGTTATAACGGATATTAATATGCCCAGAATGAACGGCATTCAGATGATTGTGTCAATGCGGGAAATCCATCCGGAGCAAAAAATTATTGCGATTTCAGCTCATAATGAATCCGAAATCCTGATTAATTTGATTGAAAACGGTGTTAATAGTTTTATTTTAAAACCGATAATTCAGCAAAATATATTAAACGTTTTATATCCAGTTTGCCGTGATGCTAATACACAAAATTTGAATGTCGAACTTTTTGAGATGCTCAATAATGAAAAGAGTAAACTTAAAAAGCAAGTACGGCTGCTTTGTGCACAACTCAATGCCGTGTCAATAAAAAACGATCAAGTCAATGAATTACTGAACAATCAAGAAAATAATGTAGGTGATTTAGAATTAGAGAAATATTTTTCTAAAGATGAGGATGACGGTGTAGAAAGTGTCATACTGATTAAAGATGATTCTGATGAAATGACAGATATCCTTGATGATATGCTTGATCAAATATTTTTATATAGTAATGATTTTCAAAGAGAGCATATTAAGCGAATATCCATTTTAATCGGTAAATTATCAAATATTTTATACCGATATACCCCCTTTTTGGATCCACTTGCCAAAAGTATTGGCGAACTTGCACATGTTATTGTGGTAGAAGAACTTAATTTTATTGAATTATTCGAAAAAAAACCTGAACATATACTCAAGTTATTCGATGCGATTTGTATTGATATGACACTTTACATTAAACGTTTTTCCGTAGAAAGCATGGCAATGAAGAATATACATCATATCCATTTACCAACATTGATGAGCATTCAACAAGTGATAGGGATAATTAATCCGACAGAGATAGAAGAGGGTGATTTAGAGTTATTTTAAAAATAAAAAGTGTCTAGTATTGGGGGCCCCTCTATCACCAATTTCTCTTAACGTATTCCTGAAACGCATAGAATTTAATATTAAAACTTGTCACACTTTCTCCTTCAATTTCGTCTTACATACTGAAAACCAAAAATAAGGATGAAAATGTTTGATGTTCAAAAATCGCTAGAAATGATAGAAGGTTTTAAAACTCACTATAACTACGATACTGCTTACATGGAAGAGATGTTAAAAATATCGCCTGCATCGTATGAAGTTTTTGAAGCCTTTTTGCCAATGGCAACCTTTGTAAATAAAGCCCCTGTTGATGTGATCAATATTGCAAGAATAACGGCTATTAAAAACGAAGATTGCGGAACTTGTGTGCAGTTATATGTAGATTTGGCGATTGAAGCGGGTCTTGATAAAGAGGTAGCGAGAGAGATCATCTTTAATAAAGGGGAAAGTTTATCACTTGATCTAAAATTGGTATATGATTTCACTTTAGCCGTGTCCAATAATGAAACAATAGATGCAAATGTATCGGATCGAATGAATCAAACGTATTCAAGAGAAGTGATGATGGAAATTTCTCTTGCTATTGCAGCAACAAAAGTTTTTCCGACGATTAAAAGAGTTCTGAATTATATGCAAAGTTGCTCGGTTATACAAATAAAGGTTTAATCTCTCTATGGATGAATTAGTAGCACAAACACAACTGCATAGACGTTCACTCATATCGTATGTTTATCGGTTAACAGGCTCCATGGAAGACGCAAAAGACATAACTCAAGAGACTATTTTAAGACTAATAGTGTCAAAAGATCAAGATATAAAAAATGCTAAAGCATGGATGTTTAAAGTTGCTACTAATTTATCACTGGATCTTTTTAAGAGGATAAAAAAGAGAAGAGAGGTTTATATCGGACCTTGGTTGCCTGAACCCTATATTGAAGATGAGAGTATTGAACATGATCTTGAGATTGACGAATCTTTGTCTATGGCTCTTTTGGTCGTCATGGAGAAACTGGGACCCAAAGAAAGAGTAGCCTATATACTGCATGATCTGTTCGAGTTTCACCATAAAGAAATAGCCGATATTTTAAATACGACGCCTCAAAATTCCAGACAAATCACTTCACGGGCAATGAAAAAATTACAAGTGAATAAAAAGAAGTACTCACCTTCAAAGAGCGAACATTTAGCGTTAACGAATTCATTTGTTAATGCCTTGAAATATGGAGATTTCGATGCGTTAAAACAGTTGTTTTCAGAGGCTATTATTATACATACTGATGGGGGCGGCAAAGCAATCGCATCACGAAAAATCTTGGATCGAGGCAGTGAATTTACGAGTAAGTTGCTGATTCGAGTGGTTAGCTCGCTTTTTGGTAAGAATAACGAACATAGTGAGTTAAAAGTATTTTGGTTTAATGGCTCTCCCGGAGTAAAGCAAATAGAAAACGGCAAAGTTACAACCTTATACGGTTTTGAAGTGTTGGATCGTAAAATCGGACGTATATTTACGGTGCGAAATCCAGATAAATTAGAGCAGATTAATCGAAAACTAACCGCAAAATAATTAAATTTTCTTATTTTAAAGCTTCCCTATAGATAACTTTATTAAATATATTGACACATTGGTTCGAAGTAGATAAAATAGTGTCACTCCATCATATAAGGTTTCAAAATGTTAAATGATAACAGTGAGTTGCTGAATGAAGAAGAGGTACTTAAGCGATTAAGACAAATTTCGACTCAACACATGATTGTCGCATATCGTGCAAATATGAGTAACCATGAAATACTTTTGTGTCAAAAGATCAGTGCAATGAGCAAAATCCCGCTGATTGACGTTCTTGAAAAAATGGAAGCATTTAAACAAACTAGCGAACACATTCTCTATAAACGGGATTTTATGTTTTTTTGATCCGTTAGCCGCTTCTTTGTCTCTTTCGTCTTAAACGGATTCTAAAGAATTGCCGCTATCTTTCCTCTTGATTCTTCATCTTCCAACTCCATAGTAAAACCCCGATATTAAAATAGTTTTTTACTGTATTAAACTTGACTTTATCTATTTAATACTGGTAAAATACTGTAAATTACAGTTATTTATAATAGGGAAATAGATGAATATAACCATTGTCAATTTTAAAGGGGGGGTGGGTAAATCGATGATCGCCCATCAGCTGATTACCGGATTCGGGTTTTACGGATACGAGATTGATCCTTACGGGTCACTTTCCGATCGATTACCGGAAAGGGTTGAGCGGATCGATATCCAACAAAAATATCTTAACAAGCCGAGCAACGAAACTATTTTTGATTTTGGCGGTTTTGATGATATTAAACTCGATCAGGCGATCAGCTATTCGGATTTGATTATTATCCCTTTTATTCCAACCCTGGAGACGATTCAAGGGACGGTTGATACTTTGGTTCGGGTCGCTTCAGCAAACAAACCGATCTTGATGGTGCCGAATATGAGCCAAAAAGAGAACGATATCAGTGATGCAAAATTTGTGTTTGAAGAGACGTTGGGTTATGAGATCGAAATGTTTTCGATTCCGATGAGTGTTGCGCTTCAAACGGCGATCAATGAAAATAGTTCTATTGTTGAGCTTTCAAAGCAAGTGGGTATCAAAGCGTATGCTTATAAAAAGAGTTCAAAATTAATCTACGATTTGCATGCGACAATTCGAGAATATGAGAATTTATAGACGGTTAATAACTGTATAAAAGGTGGTTAAAATGGAAGAGGTTAAAGAGAATAAGTTTGCTGCACGTGTTACTCAACGGGAACTCTCAACCCACAAAGAGATCCAAACCGCGAAGCATCCGGGGGGACGTCCTAAAAAAACCGAGGAAATCAAGCAGAGCGAAAAGGTTTTTTTAACGCTGACCAAAGCTGAAAAAGTAAAACTGGACGAACACACGGCACGCACGGGGGAATCGATCGCGGGAGCGATACGTCGGGCATTGAAAGAGATGGGGATGATATGAAAGGATTGGAAATGAAACGAGCGATAGTTATAGCAGCAGCATTATTGATGTTGGGAGGATGTGCGCAGCAACCTGTTCCTCTGCCTCAAAAAGCGTGTATGAGCGCGGCACAGCTGAATGCCTATGGATATGATTATCTTGAAAAAGTGGCAAAATTATTGCGGGAAGACAAAAAGAACATTGAATCTTTTGAGATATTTATTAATGCGATGAAGGGGACGGTTGATAACTATTCCGATATGATTAAATCGAGTGTCTATATCAGCAACGTCGTCCGATTTCTCCCGATTCCGTATGCGGGAGAAGTATCGAATACCACCAAACTGATTTCCAAAACGGTACTGAACCTCGGCGGTGCCGCAAGTGCATTAAACCGATATAAAAACAGTTCGGATCTCTTTTTAGCCGGTTTTGATAAACTTAACCGAACGAACGCCAAAGCGGCCGATATATCTAAGTTGGCGGTATATGCCGATACCAAATTGATGAGCGATGCACGAAGTCTTGAGAATTCACTCAACGACATCTCTTCGTCTACGGCGATGATGGCGGCGACGACACAGAGGATTTCAGAAGCGTTGGATACGACAGGCGCTTATGTTGATCAGGCTAAAAGTTTTGTGGGGTTCTCACAGCCCGGCGGTGACGATAAATCAAAAGTGGCTCAAAACAAAAGCACGATCAATACCCGTATGGCTCAGCTCAACCAAAAAATAGCATCGATTGAAAAAAGCGGGCAGTTAAACCAGTTTAATATCGCGAAAGCACGTATCTATTCAGAATTAGCGGTCGAACTGGAGCAGTAACAGACAAGGGGCGTGTGCCCGAAATAGATAAATAAGCGGCTCCTATAAGAATGTATGGAGTCGGGCAGGGACAAGAGAGTTCCTGATTAACTAGGTAAAATTTTATACCCGATTTTAGAATGACATGTAATAAAGTCTTTGGGCAATTTCTGTCGGATTCTAAACATTAATGATCGCAATGCCCCTTCTCCCACAAGCTCTCCATCCCAAACAAAATCTTCAATCTGTTCTACGGTGACAACTCGCCCGATATTTTTGATTAGCAACTTTAGAAGTTTGTTTTCTTTATCATTCAATTCAAATATTTCACCGTTAAACAGTAATACAAAATTTTCATTGTCATACAAGTAGCCGTGCGGAAGCTTTATTAACCGCTGTTTCGCGCGTTGATCCGTGTTTAGTTTGCTTTGCAGGGATACGTTTTCAGATTTGACTTCAATAATCTCCGAGGAGAGTTTTTTATTCGTGGTAAACGTTTTTAAAGCGATCTCTACCGCTGTTTTTAATTCGATTTCTTTAAACGGTTTGAGTATGTAGCCGTAGGGCTTGATGTTGATGGCTCTGTCAATGGTTTTATTTTTATCATTGGCCGTTAAAAAGACAATAGGTACCGAGAGCGTTTTGGATATTTTTTCAGCCACATCAATCCCGTCTTCTCTATCTTGGAGGGTAATATCCATAAGTACCAGATCAGGGGTTTTTATGGTTGCAAGATGGAGTGCTTTTTCACCGTTGGCCGCAATGCCGATGATTTCATAACCGAAACCGGTCAATATTTCTTTGATATTTAATGCAATGATACTCTCATCTTCAACAATTAAAATTTTTGTTTTCATTGGTTCCCTCTCTCTTTGGGTACAAACGTGATTGTGCAGTTAAAACCATGGGAGGAGTCGGTCACGATTGCTCCATTGAGCTGAAATTCGGTAATGGTATTAATAAGCTCGCATCCCAATGAGGTGGATGTTTTGATCTTATCGGGATTGATTCCGATACCGTTGTCATTGACACCGAATTCGATAGCACCGTTTGTGCCGTTTCGTATAAAGATATCGATTTCCCCGTGATTTTGATGCATAAAGGCATGTTTGATAGAGTTGAGAAAAAGTTCATGGACGATCAAAGCGATGAGAATTGCGTAATCCATACTTAAATAGACATCTTCGGCGTTGAGATTGACCGATATGTTTTTATTTTGAGCGTATAAATCAATCATAGCTGAGGAGAGACGTTCAAGATGTGATTTCATATTGATCGTTGCCAAATCACTGTTTTGATAGAGCATTTCATGCACCAAGGCGATAGCATAAATGCGGCTTTGGCTTTTTGAAAGGGCATCTTTGACTTGATCATTGGTTTCTCTGCGGCTTTGCATCTGCAATAAAGAGGAGATCACTTCAAGATTGTTTTTGACGCGATGATGAATCTCTTTAATCAAGACCTCTTTATCCTGGAGGGAATTTTTTAATGCTTCATTTTGCTCAATAATAATACGTCTTCGCCCTTTTTGTTCAGTGATATCGCGACCGAAAGCGCAAATGAACTCTTTGGACGCATCGCAAAAATAACTTGCAGATACCGATACCGGGAAGCTGCTTCCATCTTTTCGGATTTGTTGGCTTTCGAAGCAGATATACTGTTTTTCCCGTATTTGCAGTAAAAAATCTTGTGTATTTTTAGTGTAATCGGGATCGATATCGTTTAGTCTCATATTTAAGAGTTCGTCTTTGGTATATCCCAACATCGTGCATGCCGCATCATTGACATAGAAAAAACGGGTATCGAAGGTAAACCAATAAATAGCATCGGCACTGTTATCGAGGGCAAAATTGAACCGCTGCAGAGTCTCTTTTTCTTCTGCGAGTTTTTTAAGCGCGTCTTCGGCAATTCGAGCGGTACGCCTGAGCAGCATGTATAAGAAAATCGCACTCAGTATAAAGAACACAACGCCGATAAAAAAGGGCAAACCAAAGGCATCATTTTCCGGATTGATCAAACTGATCGAAACCCTGTCTACGATCGCAACGCCGATGACACCGACGATTGCGAACCCTAATGCTTGAAGTTTGGCTCTGTTTTCATTTGATATTTCTATCCATCTTAGCAACGATCTTCCTTGACTTTGGTCTTGATTTTAACACTGAAGTTTTAGCATTCTACCTTACATGTGGTCGAAAATCTCTAAAACATATAAATTTTTTTTATGCGATTTTTATGCGAGTTTTTTATTTTATATTTGCTCTGTTCAAACTAATCAAGGAGTTTAAATGAAAAAGCTGGCTGTTGGTCTATTTTTTGTCACTACTTCCATGTTCGCGGTGGAATTAGGTCAGAACTTTGCATTCAAGAATGGAGAACATGCATTTCAAAAAGTATGTTTTCATTGTCATTCACTCAAAACTGCTCCGCATACCATTTATACCAAAATGGATGATGCAGAAGGGGTGAAACTAAGAGCTGAGGGGATTTATCAAACGGTAAGACATGGTAGCAATGCAATGCCTGCTTTTAGAAAATCAGAAATTGATGATGCGGTATTGAGAGATTTGGCAACCAAATTGGCCAACGGTACTATCACAGATCCATCCGTAAAATAAGGGGTCCATTATGGTTCGTAGAGATTTTTTAAAAAATACCGCATTTGTTGCAGCGACAGCAGCAATGTACTCTCCCCTCTCTGCTGCAAGTTCGGATGAGAGTGCAAACCAGAAGATAATTGCAGTCGTCTCTGAATCGGCACATGAGACAGGGTATGTGATTGCCTTGGCAAAAGGAAACAAAGTCGATGAGGTCATTATGCTCGGTTCAGATAATTTGAAAAATATGCACACATTGGCCTCCGCTATTTCGAGTAACAAAGGGTCAACATTTTTCGGTTTACTGGCGCCAAGCGATCATGCGCTTTTAAATCAGGTTGCCATGTCAAACGGTGCTTCATTCGTCTCTGAAACAGCACACACCCCATCAAATATAGGTGTTCGTCACACCGAGAATTCGTTTGCGGTGATGTCCGTTAAAAAAGTATTCGATGAGTTTGCCTCAGCTAATACCGACAAATACGGTATGGCTCTTTCATCCTATCATACTATCGGTGCACATAACACGGTTGCCATTGCAAAACAAACTGACTTTGCATCTGAGCACATTGCGAAAAATGCATTTGTATCTTTCGTATTAAAAGCATAAAAGGAGTACTAAATGGCTAAAAAATTAACAGCATTGCCTAAAAACGTTTCTGTGGAAACAATGAACAAAGCAATCAAAGAATTTGTAAAAATCTTGGGTGAGGAAAATGTTCTGATCGGGGATGAGGACATTACCCCGTATAAAAAGATCATGATGGCGGTTCCGATCGAAGAACATATGCCCTCATTGGCGCTTCAAGCATCTACCAAAGAGCAAGTTATCGCAATCGTTAAAGTATGTAACAAATACGTTATCCCTATCTGGACATTCTCAACCGGTAAAAACATGGGTTACGGCACCGCTGCACCGGCTCAAAGAGGTACCGTAATTCTTGACCTTCATAAAATGAATAAAATCATCGAGGTTAATCCTGACCTATGTTACGCGGTACTTGAACCGGGAGTTACGTATCAGCAACTTTTCGATTATATCCATGAAAAAGGGTATAAACTCTGGCTCTCTTGCCCGGCACCGAGTGCAATCGCGAGTCCTGTCGGGAATACGATGGACCGCGGTGTCGGTTATACTCCATACGGTGAGCACTTCATGATGCAATGCGGTATGGAGATCGTCCTTGCAGACGGGTCGTCGTTCAAAACCGGTATGGGCGGAATCAAAGGTTCAACCAGTTCAGCCGTATTCAAATGGGGATACGGACCGTCACTGGATGGTATCTTTACCCAAAGTAACTACGGTATCTGTGTCCAAATGGGTATGTGGCTCATGCCTGAACCGCCGGCGTTCAAACCTTTCTGTATCACATTGGATACGGTAGAAGAAGTGGAAAAAATCGTTGAGGTTCTTCGACCGCTTCGTATCGCGAACATCATCCCGAATGCGTTCACGATTGCAAGCACCCTTTACGAGGCAGCGGGTGTTGTCAGTC
>NZ_JAHFAQ010000012.1:28198-28611 GCF_023250475.1 Sulfuricurvum sp.
GTGCTATTACTGAAGCTGAAATTGAAAAAATCAAAAAAGATACCGGAATGGGATCTTGGAATGTTTACGCAGGTCTCTATGGTACCCCTGAGGGGAATGAATTAAACTGGAATATCATCCAGTCGGTTGTCAATGCCAACTTTAAAAACCATAAATTTTTGACCTCCAAAGAGATGGGGGATGATCCGGTATTTAAATATCGTGCTGACCTGATGAGAGGGTATATGACCCTTCAAGAATTCGGTCTCTATAACTGGAGAGGCGGCGGAGGAAGTATGTGGTTTGCACCGGTTTCCCCTGCAGAAGGTAAACATACCCTGAACCAGTCAGCATTGGCTAAAAAGATCTTGAACAAATACGGGTTTGACTATGTTGCTGAGTTTATCGTCGGATGGCGCGATATGCACCATATC
>NZ_JAHFAQ010000178.1 GCF_023250475.1 Sulfuricurvum sp.
TCCGCGACGGTGCAATGCAGATCACGTCGGCATCCGATCAAGTTGCTTCGTCATCGTCGTCATTGGCACAAGGGGCAAGCGAGCAGGCTTCCAGTGTCGAAGAGGTCAGTGCGACACTCGAAGAGTCCACCGCAATCAACACCCAAAACACCGATAACGCACGTCAAGCCGATATCTTGGCACGAAACGCAAACGATTCGGCAAAAGCGGGATACGAAAAAGGGGAACAGCTCTCCCATTCTATGCACGCAATCACCGAATCGGCGGCAAAAATCTCCGGTATTATTAAAACGATCGATCAGATCGCCTTCCAAACGAACCTCCTTGCCCTCAATGCAGCCGTTGAAGCGGCACGCGCGGGTGAACACGGTCTAGGATTTGCGGTCGTTGCGGACGAAGTACGTAACCTCGCACAACGTGCCGCGTCGGCTGCCAAAGAGACTTCGGATATCATCGAAGAGGTTGTCGGACAAATCAAAGAGGGGAACCAAATTGCCCTTGCAACCCACACCTCGTTCCAAGAGATTGTCGAACAAAGTAAAAAAGTATCCGACCTGATCGGTGAAATCGCTATCGCCGGAAAAGAACAGGCTGAGGGTATGGGCCAGATCAATCAAGCTATGGGACAAGTAGACCAAGTAACCCAACAAGTGGCCGCTAACTCCGAAGAAGCCGCAGCCGCAGCTGAAGAGCTTAACGCCCAAGCAACCTCGATGATGGAAACGGTCCGAATCCTTGCCAAAATGGTAGGGATGGAAAGCGATGCACCCGCAGCACATTCGCTAAAAAAGATGAACCTTCACCATATCGAGATGAAACCATCGGCACCGACACCGCGTAAAGCTTCTCCCGCACCACAAAACAGAGTCGCACCCAAAGCCGATGATGTGTTTCCGCTTAGCGAAAACGATCTGAAAGAGTTTTAAATGGAATTTGACGGAGACGCTCTTACCATCGATTTATCGATGAGTATGGAAGAGATTAAAGAATTTGAAGCGTTTGTCCGCCCCCGTATCGACTATATCGATCGTATTGAAATAGCAGATGGGGGGATACTGAAAAGCAGTGCTCTTCTGGCTCTTTTAGCGAGCCTAAAAAAAACACGTCGTGAACTTGTTATCCCTTTTTTAGAAAAGGGTTCCACTGTTTCACCGGCGTATGGAACCATTCATTGGATATGTCATGACTAAACAAGAACAAGTCAAAGCGATTTTTATCGAAGAGGCGGGGGAGATTATCGAAAAACTCGATGTCGATATTCTCCGCTTCGAAGAGAACTCTACCGATTTTGATCTCCTTAACGAAATTTTCCGAGGTGTTCACACCCTAAAAGGAAATGCTAATGCTTTCGGCTTCACCCGCTTAGGTGAGTTTGTTCACCATTTTGAAGATGTCCTTGATCATTACCGAAGCACCAAAGAGGTGATTGAAACAGCTCAACTCGAACTGATCGTTAACAGTGTCGATGTTATCAAAGAGGTGATGATCTGCGAACTCGATGCACTTCCGGATTTACCGAATGATTATGAGGGGTGTTTGGAGGGGATCAAATCCTTGATCTCTTTCAAAAAAGGGGGATCGGTTGAAACTACACCGGTTGAAGCCACTGCTACGTTTGCCGATTTGGCAACGGAATTTGGATTGGATTGTCCCGATCAGTATGAAAATGATATGGCGCAATCGATCGAGATGATGCGCATTGCCTATCAAGAGGGGATGCAAATCTACCGTATTGAGTTAACTCTTGATACAGACAGCTATAAGCGAGGATTTGATCATCTCATCTTTCTCGGGCTGCTTGGTGAAAACGCGGTCTCCATCGAGAGTTTTTTCAATCTCGAATCGGTTCCCCCTCTGGATAATTTCGCGTGTGAAGAGAATTATCAGAGTAAAATGGGCATTGTCCTCCTCACCACACAATCGCGTGCCGAAGTGGAGGAGAATTTTGAATTTTTATTTGATCATGAATACTCCATTCAAGCAATCGAATCGGCATCTCAGCCGAGTGTATCAGTAGATACTGTTGAAGCAACCGTTGAATCACCTGTCGCAATGGAAACCCCTAAAGCGGTTCAAACACCTTCAACGGCAGCAAAACCTTCTCCCGGATCGGATATCTCTTCGTTGAGCAATGGGGCAAAATCGACGATTCGTATTGATACGTTTAAACTTGACGAACTCTTTGACTCCGTCGGAGAATTGGTTATAGCGCAAAACTTTATTGCCCAAAATGAGAAAATCCGTTTGATCGAGGACGAATCGATCAGCCGAACCATCGAAACCCTCTCTAAAATTACGAAGCGGATTCAAGATCGGGTTATGAGTCTGCGAATGGTCGCGATACGCGATACGTTTGATAAAATGAAACGGGTTGTACGCGATACTTCCAAAAAAACGGGGAAAGAGCTTCATCTCAACGTCATGGGAGAAGAGACCGAGATCGATAAAACGATGATCGACAGCCTTTCTGACCCAATGATTCATATTATCCGTAATGCAATCGATCATGGGCTAGAAGCCGATGCGGCTGAACGTATTAGTGTCGGTAAAAAGGTTGAAGGGAATATTACTTTAAGGGCATTCCACAAAAGCGGCAGTATCGTTATCAGCGTTAGCGATGACGGTCGCGGTATCAATAAAGCAAAAGTACTCCAAAAAGCGATTGATCGAGGTATTATCACAGGGGATGAAAATCTTACTGACAGCCAAATCTTCGGTCTTATCATGCAACCGGGGTTCTCGACTGCCGATACGATCAGTGATCTCTCAGGGCGCGGCGTCGGATTGGACGTTGTCAAAACCTCGATTGAAAAACTGCGCGGTAAAATTGAGATCGAATCCAAAGAGGGGGAGGGGACCACCATCTCCATGGTCCTTCCTTTGACCTTGGCGATTATTGACGGAATGCTCGTTGAAGCAGCGGGTGAGATTTACATCATACCGACCTTGAGCGTCGTTGAATCGTTCCGTCCGGAGCAGGAGATCGTCCATGCCCTCAAAGAAAAAGGGGAGTTTGTCTCCTTACGCGGACAGCATCTGCCGATTATCCGCCTCAGCGACGTATTCAGCCTTCCGAC
>NZ_JAHFAQ010000085.1 GCF_023250475.1 Sulfuricurvum sp.
CGTTTGCAACGGAAAAAGCTATTGCCAAAGTGGCCGGTATGTTTGCTTCTTTGATGTGGGATGATGTTAAAACGCGAACCCTCTACTGCTGTGGTGAATGCAAACCGAAACTGATGCTCAAAGAGCACTTTGAAAACGCTACCGCTAAGGAAGGATATTAATGGAATCTCTCGTAGAAGCCAGAGCCGCAATCTATACCGTCTTAGGTGCATTGTATCGAAACGAAGGGGTAGAGAATGATTCAGAAGCGATTCTCACGGTGCTTCGTGCGGTAAGTGAATCGCCGTTTGCGGAGGGGATTAATGAATACAGCGATCGGATGATAAACGCACTGGTTGAGGATAAAGCTGCTGTCGCGCGGGAAGCTCATGTCCTTTTTAATCTCCCGTTCGGTGATTTTATTAATTCCTCCATGTCCTATTATCATGATGAACGTGAACTGGGAATGCCGACGATTATGACCAAAGAGATTATGTGCGAAGCCGGATACATAAAAGCTGATTTCGTCAGTGTCGGGGAAGATGAAGCTGGAATATTATTCGGTCTCTCAGCCCGTTTGCTGAATGACGGGCATGCTGATTTACAAAAAAAACTTTTTCAAGAGGTAATAGAACCTTACATCGGGGGATTTATCGATGCGCAGTTTAATCGTAGCCGAGCTGATTTCTATCAAGAGTGCGCTTCATTTTTAGCCCTCTTTGTTGCATTCGAAAAATCGTATTTCGAATTCTATTTATCTTAGGAAAGGAGGTAACAATGGACACTAACGGACGACGAGATTTTCTCAAACGGTTAGGGATCGGAGGCGTTGTTGCGGCGGGAAGTTTAGGCTTGATCACCGCGACGCAACCCAGTCGCGATCGAGGTGAACACACCGATGGTGATGGGGTCGCTGTCGGGAATTCCCGGAAAGACGAAACACTCTACGCAAAAACGGAATATTGGGACAAATTTTATAAATCTGCCCTCTAAATTTAAAGAAAAGGAGAACGAATGAGTCCAAGAAACTCAACGGAATTGTTGAATTCGAAGATTGGGCGCCGCTCATTTTTAAAAATGGGTGCTCTCACTTCAGTCGGTGCGGTTGCTGTTTGCACAGCAAGCGAGCCGATAGTCAAAGCAACGCCGCAACAGCTGAAAGAAGCCTATCCGGGTTCAAAAAAAGTAAAAACGATTTGTACCCACTGCTCGGTCGGATGCGGAATTATTGCGGAAGTTAAAGACGGTGTTTGGGTAAGACAAGAGGTTGCTCAAGAACATCCTGTAAGTTTGGGGGGTCATTGCTGTAAAGGTGCTGACTTAATCGACAAAGTACGCTCAACGAATCGTTTGCGTTATCCGACAGTGAAAAAAGACGGTGTTTGGGAACGTATCGGATGGGATGAAGCACTTGATTCGGTCAGTGCTCAGATTCAAGCCATTCAGAAAAAATACGGTCCGGACAGTATTATGTTGCTCGGATCGGCCAAAGTTTCAAATGAGCAATCGTACTATATTCGCAAGTTTGCCGCGTTTATGGGAACGAATAATATCGATCATCAGGCCCGTATCTGACATAGCCCTACAGTCGCCGGTGTGGCGAATACACTTGGGTATGGCGGTATGACCAACCACTTGGGAGATATGCAAAATTCGAAAGTTATTTTGATTATGGGAGCTAATCCTGCGGTCAATCACCCTGTCGGAATGCAACACATTCTAAAAGGGAAAGAGAACGGTGCGAAAATTATTTCGATTGATCCGCGTTATACGAAAACCTCTGCGCATGCAGATATGTATGCACGTATTCGAACCGGAACCGATATCGCATTTTTATACGGAATGATCCGTTACATTGTTAAAAATAACTTGCATGACAAGCAGTATTTGGATGAACGTGTATTTGACTGGGAATCGATTGTTATTGAAGCGGAGCAGTATACGCCGGAAGTTGTTGCTAATGTTTGTGGATGTACGGCGGAAAAATTTCTTGAAGTAGTAAAACTATTTACCGCAAACTCTCCGGGGTGTTTGATCTGGAATCAGGGGTGGACGCAGCATACGATCGGAACCAGCAATACCCGTTTGGGACCGATTATGCAGATGTTCCTAGGAAACATTGGAAAAGTGGGTGGCGGATGTAACATTCTTCGCGGACACGACAATGTTCAAGGGGCAAGTGATATGGCAAACTTGGCCGAAAATCTACCGGGATATTATCCTATCAATGAGGGATCATGGAAATACTATGCCGGACAATGGCAAGTAGACTATGAGTGGCTTCAAGGACGTTTTAAAACCAAAGATATGATGGAGAAAAAAGGGTTTTCTCTTTCCACATGGCCTTGGGGTGTTATTGATGAAGCGAATGCGACGAATAATGCGGGTACACCGCTCAAAGCATTGATCTGTATCGGAAACGGTATCTCAACGATTACAATGACCCATAAAACGAAAGAAGCGTTGGACAAACTCGATTTGGTCGTCTTTATCGATCCGTATGTGAATGATGCGGCAGTAATTACCGATCGTACCGATAATATGTTCTTGCTTCCGGCAGCCAGCCAAGTTGAAAGTTCGGGCTCGGTAGCCGCAACAAATCGCAGTTATCAATGGCGTTCTCAGGTTGTTAAGCCTCTTTATGAAGCGAAAGAAGACCATGAGATTTTATTCGAATTTGCAAAACGTCTCGGTTTTTATGAGGAGTACACTCGATCGTTGAAAAACGGTAAAGCGAGTTATGAATGGCCTGAAGATGCGACAAGAGAGTTTAATCGTGCCATCAAAACGATCGGTTTGCAAGGGGTAACTCCGGAACGTATGAAACGCCAACAAGAAAATTGGGCGCTGTTTGATCCGCTTACTCTAAAAGGCTCCGGTGTGGTTGAGGGCGAATATTATGGATTGCCGTGGCCGTGCTGGAGTGATAAACATCCGGGGACTCCGATCATGTATCGAACGGATATCTCTGTTATGGAAGGCGGCATGGGCTTCCGTGCAGGTTGGACGGATAAAGGACCTGACGGCAAACCGGTGGTTATCGCTGAGAAAAACGGACAAACACTGCTTGCGGTGAATGAACCGGTTGGATCACGATTCAAAGGCGGCCATCTCGAGATTACCGCAGACAATATCGAATCTTTCGGCATTACTCTAACGGCTGAAGAAAAAGAGAAAGTCAAAGGTAAAAACTGGAAAAACGATAATACGTATATTCTGGTGAATAAAGCGTTGGAAGCGGGATTATGTCCGTACGGAAACGGAAAAGCGAGAGCGCGTGTATGGGATTGGACCGATCAACTCCCTAAACATCGTGAACCGCTTCACAGTTTCCGTCAGGATTTGGTTGCCAAATATCCGACGTTTGAAGACAAAAAAGATCACTATCGTACGAACATTCGTTACGCCAGTGAGCAAAACAAACAAAAATGGGTTGAGGATTTCCCGATCAATGTGGTCACAGGACGTATTGTTGAACACATGGGTACGGGAACCGAGACTCGAGCCTCTAAATATTTGGCTGAATTGTCAGGGGAAATGTACGCGCAGATCCATCCGACACTCGCCAAAAAATATGGGATTGATAACGGTGACATGATTTGGGTGTACGGAACCGGCGAAGGTAAGATAAAAGTGAAGGCTCGCTACAGTTATTCCGTTGCTGAAACCGATATCTTTTTACCGCAGAACTTTTCGGGACTATGGAGCGGTAAAAGCCTCGTAGACAAATATCCGAAAGGGACTGCACCGTATGCACTTGGTGAAAACTCGAATCAGATTACAAGTTACGGGTATGACATTGTCACATCTTGCCCTGAAACCAAATGTACGCTTGCGCGTATTGAAAAAGCGTAGGGGAGGCGAGAATAGATGTCACGTATGAAATTTTATTGTGACGATTACCGATGCATCGATTGTAACGGGTGTGTCGTCGCGTGTAAAGAAGCCCATGAAATTCCTGTCGGCGTGAATCGCCGACGGGTTATAACCATTAACGAGGGGATCGAAGGCAAACAGAAATCTCTCTCGGTGGCATGTATGCATTGTTCCGATGCACCGTGTCAAAAAGTGTGTCCGACGGATTGTTTTTATATCCGAACGGACGGAATCGTATTGCATGACAAAGATAAATGTATCGGATGCGGTTACTGTCTGTACGCATGTCCGTTCGGTGCTCCGCAGTTCGGACATGAAGGTATCTTCGGCGTCAAAGGGGTCATGGATAAATGTACCTTTTGTGCCGGCGGACCGGATGAAACGCTCAGCGAGAGTGAATTTGAACATTACGGTCAAAACCGTATTGCCGAGGGAAAAATCCCGATGTGTGCATCGATGTGTTCTACCAAAGCGCTTGTCGCGGGCGATGCCGCCGAAGTCGATAAGATTTACGAGTATCGCACGGCTAAACGCGGAGCAAATACATCGTTAAAACCATACGGATGGGAGGCATACAACAATGGAAAGTAAAACTTTTTGGGAGTGTAATAAAGCCTACATTCTAACGGCTCTTGGGTTAGGTGTTGTCGGATTCGTTTTTGTCGGATTTTTGATGATTATGGACTGGGGTTACCTGATCCAGTTTACGTTGCATGCCATGATGGGTGATACCAGCGGCGTTATGAGTGCTCCGACTTCAGAGCTGGAGCAAATGGTGAACGCCGCTTTCGGTCCGGCATACAACACGGTTGCCCCTGAAATTATTCGTGCGAGCAATGAGCGACAAGAGTATATCTGGTATGTATTCTTTGCCGAGATTATGATTTTTGTATTTTTGTACGTGAAAAACGGTCGGATTACTCCGACGATTACACGTCCGGATGACATGGTTCAAGTCTTGACTCCGTTTCAGCGTACGGTTATCTGGTTGAATATCGGAATGATTATGATGCTGGTAGTCACCGGCTTCAATATAACATGGAGCTTACGTTCAGAGGGCGGAGATATTCCTCGTCTTTTGAGAGAGTTTCATGAGTTAACCGGTTTGGCATGGATCAGTATTTGGCTGATCTTTACCGTCATTGCGGCGAAGGATTTAAAAGGGTGGAGAAAAAATACCACCTTTAGACATATCTTGCCGGGTAGTTTTAAACCCTCTAAACGGGGTATCTGGTTTTTTTATGCCGCTATGGGGGCAGGGCTTTGTTTCAGCGGTGCGATGATTATTACGTTGCATCCGAGTTCATTGACCCATGCCGATGTGATCCAGTTTAGACGCGTATTGCTCTATCTTCACTTTGGAGCGAGCGTTTTGATTATGTTCTTTATCCTTGATTTTGTATACGCTTCGGCGGTATCAGTCAAAGGGTATTTAAAAGGACTTTGGAGCGGAGAATATCCGAGAGAATACCTAGAACAGGTTGCTCCGGACGTATTGGAAGATTTAAAAAAAGCAGGACGTGTATAACGCGTTCATTGGATGTGTGTGCGGAGAATTCCTCCGCACGATTGTGAATAGGGGATGGGTATGTCAAAAGAGATTCTTAAAACACTGATAATTGAGAAGCTGTATCGTAACGGTTCTGTAATGATCGAAGAAGATGAGATTATTGCGGAAGAGAGAATCGATTTTTTTCTCAACGGTAGCAAATTGTTATCGATCATGGGGATAGCATCCGATCAAGATGCCCATATCGTAGGGTTCTTGATGAGTGAAGGGGTTATTGACTCGGTTGATGCCATTCGCTCTCTAAGAATCTCGGATGACGGTTTATCCGTTTATATCGATGCAGCCGTTAACGATGCCAATATGAAAAATCTTTTCAAAGAGAAAACATTGACGACAGGCTGCTGTGTGGGTGTAACGGGAAATGTTGAAGATAAAATCGTCAAAGACTTCAACCGTTCGACGATAACGTATAACGTCGATATGCTGTTTGAGGAAGTGGACCGATTTTATGGAAGCAGTGCCCTTTTTCGTCAAAGCGGATGTGTCCATAAAGCGAGATTGGTATTGTTAAACGCAGATGCGATTGAAGCGGAGGATGTCGGACGTCATAACGCGATAGACAAGGTAATTGGTAAGGCCCGTTTATCTAGAGTTGATACCCGAGATACTTTTTTGATCGTGAGTGGACGGTTATCCATGGAAATGGTCGTGAAATGTGTCATGCACGGAATTACCATGGTGATTTCAAAAGCGGCACCGACTCGATTGGGAATTAAAACGGCGCAGTTGCACGGTATAACACTGATCGGATTCGCGCGGGAGGGTAAAATGAATCTTTATACCCATTCGTCTCGTGTTGAATCTGCCCATACGACAATCCATGCCGATTTGACAGCATGTGCCAATGAGGTGTGTGTTGCAGCCTCCTAAGCGACTATTTTGCTTGGATGTTAATCATGCACCGAGTTTTCAGCCGTTTGAATCAGCGCCGATCGCTATTCGCTTACGGAGCGGTGATAGTAAAAGTCTTGAGTTATTACAAAAGCTGAACCGATCATTTGCAGAGAATTTTGGGTATTCGGAAGCCGTATTCTGTAATTTTTCACCGGCTTCTTTGAGTTTTTTTATCGATCAGGCTGTTCCGGCAAAAGAGACGATAGCCCTCTCGTCAAAGCTTCCCTATAATCTATATCATGCAGGGCAGCTTTTAGAAAAATCGGGACGCACAATTTTCTGGGTAGATGCCGATGCAGAAGGGGGATTGTGCGAAAAATCTTTAGCTTCTGCTAAAGAGATGGGAGCACGTTATTTTGTCTGCAGTGCCGTCGATGAAGATACGTTTTATGTCGAATCGATGAAGAAGGTTAATCGCTATTTTGATGCGAAGCATCTGATTTTGGATTTGAGCAATGCGTTAAAACTCGAAAATATTCCGAAGGTCTTTGCTGCATTTGTTTGGGGATATAAAGTCGGTTCGTTTAAGCATTCCGGTGTTTTTTTGTGCAGTAAATGCAATTTCGCAGATATGATCCCCTCTATAGACCTAACGGTTTATGATCATTTTTATCATGCATATACAAAAGCATCACATGAGTCTTATGGAAATATTGAAACGATACGAGATCGGTTTGTGAAACAACTTACCGATGCTCTTGGATGTCGAGTTAAAGTAATGATCAATCCGCTACTGACGTTGTCTAATAGCTGTTATATCGGCTTTGACGGGATCTATGCCCGAGATTTAATCCGCTCCATGGCATTGGAAGGGATTTATTTAACGAATGGGGAACTTTGTTCTCTGGGATTGTCTCAACCCTCACGTATTTTAAAAGCTATAGGATATTCAGATGAAGAGGCACGTGTCGCTATAAGCTTTTCATTTGGGGATTTGACGCGTGAAGATGTTGAGAGTATCGGCGAGAAAGTGATCCATAAGTATCGGCAGTTGAGAGCAATTTTAGTTGATTGATTCGATTGTTCATTTCATTTCAAAAAAGAGATGAATTCTTGGCAAACGATGAATATCTGGTCCACTGAAAAATAAATTAGGAAGTAATATGAAAAAAATATTGTTATCTGCTGTAACAGCACCAGTACGTCTTTCACTTTTAGCGTCAGTCTTAGTATTGAGCGTGACAGCGTCCGATGATTTGGCAGGAGCATTTAAAGATGGAAAAGTAAGCGGACAAATCCGTGCTTTTTATATCAACCGTGATTATTCAGGGGCAAGCACCGTACAACGCGACGGGTTAACCCTTGGCGGTTATCTTAAATACGAAACCGATTCTTTGTATGGTTTTAATGCCGGAGCAGCATTCTACACCACTAATAAATTGGACAGTAAAAGTTCAACTGCCACTGAAAACGACTTGACTCTTTTTGGATCAAACGGTGACAATGAAACGTATTTAGGTGAGGCGTATTTACAGTATAAATACGGTAATACGGCATTTAAAGCAGGACGCCAAAAACTCGATACTCCACTCGCAGGATTAGATGATGCGCGTATGCTTCCAAGCCTTTTCGAAGCCTACGTTCTAAGCAATACTGATATCAAAGATACGACTTTGATCGCAGCACATGTGACGAAATTTGCAGCAGGAACTTTTGCCAATGGTTATAACAATAGCAGTGTAACAAATAATACGCAAGCAAAACAAGATTCAGCTTCAACGTTAGCCTTAACCAGTGGTTACAGTGGAGCCCTTAATGCTACAAATATGGTGGGCCACTTTGAAAATATGGGAACCTACGCAATCGGGCATGATACGAAGGGTGTAAGTGTTGCGGCGGCAATTTACTCGGGTATTCCGGGATTGAAGCTTCAATTATGGGATTATTATGCGTACGATATCCTCAATGCCGTCTATGCTGAAGCCAATTACGGCTGGTCTATGGGGAGTGTAGCACCGTACCTAGCGGCGCAATACATTAAAGAAGATGATGTCGGAAGTAGCTATGCGACTAAAGTCAACAGTGATTTTATAGCAGCAAAAGCCGGGGTGAAAGTTGCAAATTTTGACATTTATGCAGCGGTTTCACACAACAGTAAAGATTCATCTGCCGCAATCAACGGGGGGACAATCACACCTTGGGGCGGTATGCCGGCATATACGCAGGGGATGGTAACACGTCACCAATTTATGGCTGGAACTGATGCTTGGAAAGTTGCGGGGAGTTATAACTGGAAAGATATGGGTGCCAACCTAAACACAGGTGTTTACTACACCTCTTTTGATATGGACACACTAAACGGTTATTCAGCTAATCATGCTTGGACAGCTACTGAGGCAGGGTTTGATGTTATCTATTCTCCTGAAGCGGTCAAAAATCTTCAATTGCGTCTTCGTGGAAATTTCCCAAGAGATTTTAAAGAGACAGCCGCTGCCGGCGGAACCAGCTGGGATGAATACCGCGTTATCGCAAATTACAACTTTTAAAGCTGCCTATTATCAATAATGAAGAGTTTTTGGAATGCCGGTCATTCCAAAAACTGCAGTTTTGAATCGCTTTAACAAACAATCTACAAACCATTCCAAAGAGAGACAATGCAATTCATAGAAAATATGAGTATAAAGAACAAATTGACGTTTACGAGCGTAATATTAGTAATACTTGGATTTGCAATATTAAGTATTATCGTATCGATTATTTCATATCGAAGTATCACTAATACGAGTATCGATAATCTTAAAGTTCAAACAGAACTTGTCAAAGACGTTTTTGACGCTTACAATAAGGCGGCAAAAGAGGGTGCCCAAAAAGCTGCCAATACGTTTACCCAGTTCTCAGGAAATCTCCATATTGACGAAACCAAAACAGCACAAATAGGGGAATACAACACTTTCCTTTTAACCAGCGACGGCAAAGTTCAAAATGGAAACTTTGAAATTGTCGATAAATTTACGCGACAGACTGATGGCTCCGTGGCGACTTACTTTGTTCGGACGGGTGATGATTTTATTCGTATAACGACATCGCTGAAAAAAGAAAACGGCTCTAGAGCTATGGGGACAAAACTGGATATAAAACACCCTGCCTATCAAAAACTGCTCAACGGCGAGGAATTTACCGGTAAGGCTACCCTTTTCGGCAAAGAGTATATGACAAAATATATTCCGA
>NZ_JAHFAQ010000179.1 GCF_023250475.1 Sulfuricurvum sp.
AAATTCACACTCCATAAAGGCTCCTCAAGGGGTAAATATCTCTTATTATAGCCGATTTCCATCTTGACACATCAATAGGAAGTTTAAGGTAAAAAAAATACCGCCTGATATACAATCGAATCTTATGCTAAACGTATAGAATATTTCGGTTGAGAAAAAAGGATTAAGGGATGATAACCAATCACAAAAGCCATAAAGAGATACGTTTCATTCTAATGGTTTTTATCCTTATCGCTTTGCTTATGATAGGCTCTAAAATCAATAGTTTATATCAAATCGGCGAGATGAAAAAAATAACCAATGATATATTTGAATATCCGTTTAAAATCTCCAATGCCACCCTCGCAATGAAATCAGAAATCTACAAAATACATCGTGATATGAAAGATATCGTGTTGTCCGAATCCAATGAAGAGTTACAAGAAAGTATCAAAGACGTTGACAGGCACGAACAACATGTTTATGCGTATCTAACAATTATCAAAGCAGGGATGAGAGATGAAGAGGGAAAAAAACTCGAACATCAAACCAGAGAATTATTTGCGCAGTGGAAACCGTTTCGGGATGAAACGATCGAACTGATTAAAAACCATAAAAGAACGGACGCTATCGCAAGAACCAAAGGAAATGGGGCACATCTGGTTTTACAGCTTGAAAATTCAACGTTAAACCTTTACCTCTATGCCCAGAACAAAGCAAACAATTATAAACGTTATTCCGATTCTATGCATATGAAGTTTATCAATGTGAGTATTTTGATGGGCGCAGGACTTCTGCTATTATTATTTCTTATTGCTTATTATACACTCAGCAGGATTACAAACTATATTTTAAAAACTGCCCACTTAACGGAAGTCATCTCCGTTATCCGGGCGGTTAATCAACTAATAGTCCGAGAAAAAAGCCGACACAAATTAGTTCAGGATATCTGTAATGTTTTAGTCACCAATCGTGTCTATGGCAATGCCTGGATTGCCCTCTACAATGATTCGAGACGTATTGAATACGTTACCAGCGGGGATAATTCAGAAAAATTTACCCAATTAAAACATAAACTTGAAGGCGGATGGATCCCCCCTTGTATTCAAAATATCGATGATCAGAAAGATGGTCATTTATTGATTGAAAGCACGAAAAGAAGTTGCCCGGAATGCCCGTTTACAGATTTGTATGAGAGCAAAGGGGCGTTTAGCATACAGCTGAAATTTAACGAAAAAGTATTTGGGAATCTTACCCTCTCCGTCAATACCGCTTACCTCAAGGATGAAGAAGAAATATCTCTTTTGCATGAAGTCGCCGGTGACATATCGTATGCACTTTACAATTTAGAGATAGAAGAACACCTAAGCGAGCATGAAAGTTCTCTTCTTTATGTCAAAGAGCTCTACGGAAATATCATTAACAGTGTTGATAATATCCTTTTTGTCAAAGATACCAATTTTATTTACACCGTCTGCAATCAAGCATTTGAAAAATTTGTGGGAAAATCCAATCAAGAGATAGTCGGTAAAAGCGATTACGAAATTTTTGACAAAAGCCTTGCCGATTTTTTTCGCAGCTACGATGAAAAAATGTTCTTAGAAAAAAAGGCTAGTTCTAATTTCGAATGGGTCACCTATCCTGACGGCTCAAAAGTCTATCTCTATACGGTCAAATCCCCAGTGATAGATTCGACAGGAAACATTGTAGGATTGGTCGGGAATTCCGCTGATTTCACCGAACAAAAAAGAGCGGAAGATGCCCTTTTCGAAAGTCAGAAAAATTATAAACTACTTGCCGATAATGGCATCGATTTAATCTGGAAAATGGACATAGAGCTACAGTTTACTTATGTAAATCCTTCGGTAAAAACGTTGTTTGGATACAGTGAAGAGGAGTTCATCGGAACCAAACTCTATCAACACTGCACCCCGGAAATGTTTGAAAAAGCACGCGTACTCATATCCAAAATGCTCAGTACCAACAACGATGAGGGAGCTTCTTTGGAGATGATTATGCATAAAAAAGACGGCAGTGAAATCCCCTTAGAAATCAATGGAAAGATCATTTTCGATGAAACCCATACCCCGATCGGTTTTCAAGGTTCGGCTCGTGACTTCACCGTTCAAACAGAGGCACGAAATAAACTTAACGATGCATTGAATGCACTGGAAAAAAAATCCCAAGAACTTCAAACCATCCTAAAAGAAGCCCCGAATCCTATCATGCTCCACAACGAAGCGGGCGAAGTACTAATGGTCAATAAAGTCTGGGAAAGCCTCACCGGATATAGCTATCCAGAGATAAACACCCTTGAAAAATGGACCAAAAAAGCGTGCCATAAAAAAAGTCTTTTAAAAGAAAAAAACACTGAAGAACTTTATTCGATACAGGAAAAAATTAATCTCGGTGAAAATGTCATCACCTCCAAGGAGGGAAATGAGATGATCTGGCAGGTCAGCTCCGCCCCTCTGGGGATGATCAACGGCAAACGTACTATCGTTACGTCCGCTACGGACATTACCGAGCTAAAGAAAAAAGATGAACTGATGATGGCACAATCGCGTCATGCGGCAATGGGAGAGATGATCGGAATGATTGCCCATCAATGGAGACAACCGATTGCGGGAATCGCTATGGATGCAAACAATATGTTGATGGATATTGCTTTTGAGACATTTGATAATACCGCAGGAGCGGAGTATGCCCAAGATATTTTAGATCAGACCAATCACCTCTCCAAAACAATCGATGACTTTAGGAACTTTTTCAAGCCCGATAAGTCGGTTTCAGCCGTCAAAGTAGAAGATATTATCGAAGAGACTCTCGCCATTGTCAAAGAGAGCCTGACCAACAACTCCATTGCCATCGAAACCTCTTACCTGTCCAATTCTGTAGTGAATGCCTACCCTCGGGAATTGATGCAGGTTTTCGTCAATATTATCAATAATGCCAAAGATTCATTGATCTCCAGCCATCCTCCCAATGCGCACATTGATATTAAAATCTATGATGACGAAGACTATGTCAACAGTGAAATTTGCGATAACGGCGGTGGAATTG
>NZ_JAHFAQ010000086.1 GCF_023250475.1 Sulfuricurvum sp.
TTTTAGAGAGTTCAAACACTTCGGCTTTGGATAGTCCCATACGGAACCCTTGTCCTACGTAGAGGATACGTTCTGCATTTGGGCGACGGATTTCATGTTTCACAAATTCGAGATCACCTTCAATCGGATCGAAACCGCTTAGTCCTGTTTCCAGCGAGCAGAGGGCTTTTTGAACCGATTCTTTAAACGTTCGTCCGATGGCCATCGCTTCACCGACCGATTTCATACTGGTGGTGAGGGTCGATTCCGCTTCGGGGAATTTCTCGAATGTGAAGCGCGGTACTTTGGTTACGATATAGTCGATAACCGGCTCAAATGCGGCAGGGGTGCCTGTGATGTCGTTGGTGATCTCATCGAGGGTAAAACCGACGGCAAGAAGCGTTGCTACTTTGGCAATCGGATACCCGGTCGCTTTGGAAGCGAGTGCCGACGAGCGGGAAACGCGCGGGTTCATCTCGATAACGATCATACGTCCGGTTTCAGGGTTGACAGAGAATTGTACGTTTGATCCCCCCGTGTCGACACCGATTTCACGTAAAATAGCGAACGACGCATCACGCATACGTTGGTATTCTTTATCTGTGAGCGTGAGGGCAGGGGCAACGGTGATCGAGTCTCCCGTATGAACACCCATCGGATCGAAGTTTTCGATGGAGCAGACGATGATACAGTTATCGTTACGATCGCGGATAACTTCCATCTCGTACTCTTTCCATCCGAGCAGGGACTCTTCGATCAGAATTTCGGTAATCGGAGACTCATCGAGTCCGCGTTGAGCGAGCATTTTGAATTCATCGATGTTGTACGCAACACCGCTTCCGCCACCGGCGAGAGTGTACGAAGCACGAATGATGATTGGAAAACCGATTGCTTCAGCCGCCGCCATTGCTTCATCCATATTGTAAGCATAACGGGAGATCGGCAAGTCCATTCCGATTTTAACCATACACTCTTTGAAAGCTTGGCGGTCTTCCCCTTTTTTGATCGCACTTGGGTTGGCACCGAGAAATTCGATCCCCTCAAGCATCCCGAGTTCATGCATTTTCATAGCGGCATTGAGAGCAGTTTGGCCTCCCATAGTCGGCAAAATAGCATCTACTTTTTCTTTCTTGATGATTTCAGCAATGATCTCAGGTTTGATTGGTTCGATGTAGGTACGATCGGCAAATTCGGGGTCGGTCATAATGGTTGCCGGATTCGAGTTAATCAAAACTACGCGGTAGCCAAGTTCTTTGAGCGTCTTGACCGCTTGTGTTCCTGAATAGTCAAATTCACAGGCTTGACCGATGACGATCGGGCCTGATCCGATGAGTAATATCGTTTTGATGTCGTCGCGTTTTGGCATTGAGACCCCTCGTCATAAAAATTTTATTATTATAGACGAGAAGCACTTAAAATCCGATTACAGCCTTTATCTCACCTTGGTGATAACGTGAAAATAGGCAGGATTTTTACCGTAAAAATAAGGTTCGATAACCGCACTTTGGTATCCGCTGGCTTTGGTGAAGGAGACGACTCTTCCCACTTTAAGACCGGACATAAAGATTCGGTCAAGCCCTGAGGTTTGGACTTCATCTCCTACCGAAATAGGGATCCATGTCGGGATAAATTCGACGATTAAACGGCGTGCATTATTTCCCCGAACAATCCCGGGCGCCTGTGAAGCTCCGATATTAACGGCATAAGAACTTTTGACATCCCCGTTTAAAAGTGCTTGCGGGTGTCCGTTTTTAGAGACGACAATACCAGCCGCATAGCCGCGATACAAAAGGCCGTAAACACGTTTGGGATCAAAATGCTCCATCTCTATCCACACCCTATGAGGATCTCCGAAACGGACATAGGAGAGGGTACGTACCAGCGCGGTATCGGGCATAGTCTTAAATGTGCTGTTATGTTCTACAAGGAGTTTTTGATACTCATCGGCAACCTGATGAAGATTTAATAGCTCTTTTTCGTAATAACGATTTTTTTTATGCAGATCGATGATGGTGGCTTGCTGGCGGAAATGCTCATCAATCCCGTTTTGAATCTGTTCAACGCCGGTGAGGTACGATGATTTGATCGAATGGGTGAGCCGTATGATAGGGGACTGTAAAAAAGTGGTGAAATAGAGTGCCCCGCCTACTAAAAGTGTAAGTAGCGATGCAACGGTTAACGCTTGTTTATTCATTATCGAAGAGTTCGTGGAGTTGATCGATCTCTTCTAATGCGCGGCCGGTTCCGCGTGCAACACACAACAGCGGCTCATCGGCAACGTATACCGGAATTTTAATAATTTCAGAGAGATATTTATCGAGTTGACGGATGAGAGCCCCGCCTCCGGTGAGGATAACACCGTTGTTGACAATATCACCCGCCAAATCCGGCGGCATATTTTCGAGGACGTCACGGAGTGCTTCAAGAATCTCTTTGAGCGGTTCACGCATCGCTTCGCGTGCATCTTCGCTGGTGAGTTCGATGGAGGTAAGAAGTCCCTCTACCTGATCACGCCCGTTAATGATCATTTTAAGCTCTTGAGCCAGAGGCATTGCGGTACCGATATTGATTTTGATATCTTCCGCGATACGCTCACCGATGAGGAGATTGTATTTACGTTTGATGTAATCCATAATGGCACGGTCGATTTTATCCCCCGCAACACGGATGGAACGGCAAAGGACAAGTCCTCCGAGAGAGATAACACCGATCTCGGTAGTTCCCCCTCCGATGTCAACGATGATATTCCCTTTCGGTTCGCGAATATCGATCCCCGCACCGATGGCTGCGGCCATAGGCTCATCGATCAGATACACTTCACGCGCTCCCGCACTCATTGCCGATTCACGAACCGCTTTACGCTCAACCTGTGTCAAGCCGTAAGGGATACAGATAATAATACGTGGACTGATGAGTGATGTACGACCGTGTGCTTTTTCAATAAATTTTCGGATCATTTTTTCGGTCATGTCAAAATCGGCGATAACGCCGTCTCTCATCGGGCGGATCGCTTTGATATTGCCCGGAGTTTTCCCTACCATCTCTTTGGCTTCGCGCCCTACCGCAAGAACGCGTTGTTGCCCGTATTTTTCAGTTTTTACGGCAACGACAGAGGGCTCATTGATAATAATCCCTTTTCCTTTTGAAATGACAAGGGTATTTGCAGTCCCTAAATCGATAGAGAGATCGTTTGAGAACATTCCGATAAGTTTATTAAATAGCATTGACTCTCCTATGCACTTTTTTGAGTTGATTTTTTGATATAGACCGGTTGAACTTTGTCCTCGACTACCTCTTTGGTAATGAGTACTTCATATCCGTTGTATTCAGGGAGCTCATACATCGTATCTCCCATAGTCTCTTCCATAATGGCACGAAGTCCGCGTGCTCCCGTTTTTCGCGCCAACGCTTTAGCCGCGATTGCATTGAGTGCCTCTTTGTCAAACGTCAGTTCGACGTCATCGATGGCAAATAGTTTGGTATATTGTTTTACTAAAGAATTTTTTGGTTCGGTGAGAATACGAACCATCTCCTCTTCGGTAATTTTGTTGAGTGACGCGATAATCGGTAAACGTCCGATCAATTCAGGAATGAGGCCGTAACTGACCAAATCATCCGGTTCAACGTTTTCGAAACTGTCATCGATATCGGTAGTGCTTCGTTTGTCATGTCCGAAGCCCATGACGTTAGACCCTTTTTTACGCTCTAAAATCTGACCGAGACCGTCAAATGCCCCTCCGCAGATGAAGAGAATACCGGACGTATCGATTTGGATGAAATCTTGGTTCGGATGTTTGCGCCCTCCCTTGGGAGGGATATTGACAACGGCACCTTCAATAATTTTAAGCAAGGCCTGCTGTACCCCTTCGCCCGATACGTCACGGGTAATAGAGCGGTTTTCGCTCATGCGGGAAATTTTGTCGATCTCATCGATAAAGACGATCCCCTGCTGTGCCCGTTCCACATCGCCATCCGCTGCTTGGAGAAGTTTGGTAAGGATATTTTCGACATCTTCACCCACGTATCCCGCTTCGGTGAGGCTTGTCGCATCGGCGATCGCGATAGGGACATTCAAAACACGGGCAATGGTTTGTGCCATCAGTGTTTTTCCGCTTCCGGTCGGTCCGATGAGGAGGACATTGGATTTGGCGATTTCGGTTTCATCTTCTACAAGGGTATGTTTAAAAATACGTTTGTAGTGATTGTACACGGCGACTGAAAGAAGCTTGCGCGAGCGGTCCTGGCCGATGATGTATTGCCCCAAAAAGGTGTTAAGCTCTTTCGGAGTCAGAAGCTCGGTACTTTTGTGCTCAACGGCAGCGGTAGTCTCCCCTTCGGAATCACCGAACATGATTTTATAGGCGGAGAAAACACAGTTTTTACAAATGTAGACATTTGTACCGGCGATAAGGGGGTTGTGGTCGCTTTCCTGCGCGTCGCAGAAACTGCAATGGCGATGAATCATGATTGATTCCTTTCATAGGGGATACCCCGTTTGGTATTAACAATAAAGGTACAAAGTTTTTGAACGAATTCGCTTGATGTCTCTTCAAGCAAAGCGGATGCTTGTTCTTGAAGAGGTTTGCCCGATTCAAACAATTCACGGTACGCCGAACGGAGTGCGTCAATATCGGCGCGTTCGACATGCCGGCGCAATCCGTTGAGATTGAGACCGCGCAAGATGGCGCGATTCCCCTCTGCCAAACAATACGGCGGTACGTCTTGGGAGAGTGCCGATGCTCCGGCAACCATCGCGTAATCTCCGATTTTGACGAACTGATGTACGGGTGTCATTCCGCCGATCACGGCGAAATTCCCCATTTCGACATGTCCTGCCAATGTTGCGGCATTCGCGAGAATACAGTGATCTCCGATGATGACGTCATGACCAAGATGGACATATCCCATAAAAAGGTTGTCATTACCCACAACGGTTTTGCCGCCGCCGCCTGCCGTTCCCGGATTAAAAAGGGTAAATTCCCGAATCTTGTTACGATCCCCGATAATGAGTTCGACCTCTTCCCCGGCGTATTTTAAATCCTGCGGAACGGAGCCGAGGACGGCATGGGAAAAAATGTCGTTGTATTCGCCGATGGTCGTATTGCCGTAAATACATGTCCCCTGAGCAATTTTTGTCCCTTTGCCGATTTTGCTTTTACCGGAAATGAAACAAAACGCTCCGATTTCGACATCGGGGCCGATAACGGCACCCTCTTCGATAATAGCGTGTGGTGAAATCAAACTCATAGCGCCTACTTGTCTACGATCATGGCTTTGAGCTCGGCTTCGCTGACGAGAACATCATCAACGTAAGCTTTCCCCTCCAATACCCAAATCGATCCTTTGTGTTTAACCACATTCATACGGTATTCAAGACGATCTCCCGGGCGGACGGGAGCACGGAATTTGGCGCCGTCGATACTCATAAAGTAAACAACCTTGTGCGCAGCTTCTTCTTCGGTCATATCCATACTCTGGAATGCCAAGATACCGCCGGCTTGTGCCATACCCTCTAAAATCATAACACCTGGATAGATCGGGTGACCTGGAAAATGACCTTCGAAAATCTGTTCGCCGATGGTGACGTTTTTAAATCCGATAAGTGATTCGTTCGGAGTAAGGGAAGTAACACGGTCAACGAGCAAAAATGGGAATCTGTGGGGTAAAATTTTTTGAATTTGAACGACATCTATCATATTTGTAAACACCTTGAGTAATAAATCGCCCAATTCTACCGCAAAATTCGTTAATAAATGATAATGCGTTTTTTTTTGGCTAGGAATACTACTTTTTGAGGGCGTGCTTTACCAGGAGGTCCGCTACTTCGAAACTCGCATCGACGAATTCAAGTTCCGGCAGGTCCCGCATACTTTTGCGTTCTTCGGCATTGTCGATTTTGACAATAATATTGGCCTCTTTGTCGTAGTTGAGCACCGCTTCGCTGATGAGCCGTCGATTCTGTTCGCTGCTCATGGTAATAATGATCGCCTGCGCCTCTTTGACCATCAAAGACTCCAAAACGGGGAGTTTGTTCAAGTGCCCGAAATAGGCCATATAACCGAGTTTTCTGGCATGCAGAACATGTTTGAGGTTATCGGAGATGATGATGAAGTTCGCCCCTTTCCCTTGGAGTGAAGCGGCGACAATTTTGCCGAGCATCGCAAAACCGGCGACAATAATATGATCTTTGCGCTCGATGGGGGTAATGACGTCCGATTCATAAAACTCTTTTTCAAAATAGGAGGAGAGCTTATAGATGTTTCCGATAATAAACGGGGTAAGAATCATCGAAATGACACTGACTAAAATCAAAAAGCTTGCCATCTCTTCGCTGATTAGTTTTTGTGCCCCCGCCAATGCAAAAATGGCAAACGAAAACTCGCCGATCTGCGCAAGCGAAAGGGCGGTTTTGGCGGAAGTATTTTTATCGGAGTTGCGTCGTATGATGGTGTAGATAACGACTGCTTTGAAGAGCATGGCAAAGAAAAATACAAAAATTATTATATGGATGTTTTGTGCAAAAAAGAGGATATCGATTTTGCTCCCTACACCGAAGAAAAAAGCTCCCAACAGGAGATCTTTATAGCTGGCGATATCCGATTCGACTTTGACGTTATAGCGGGTATCGGCGATAATCATCCCTGCGATAAAGGCTCCCAGCGAGTAGGTGAACCCCATGCTGTGGGCCAAAAGTGCCGCACCGATGAGGATGGAAAAGACGGACCCCAAAAAGAGCTCTTCCAACTCAGTTTTGGCCGAAAACTGCAAGAGGGCATTGACGATCTTTTCTCCGAGGGTAAACATAAATACGACGACGAAAGCGGCGGAAAGTACCGTTTTTAGCAAAACTTCGCCCAAGGAGAGGGTATCGTTGGATAAAAAGGTGATGAGAAGCAAAATAGGGATAACCGCAAGATCTTGAAAAATCAAAATCCCCATCGATTTTTGTCCGTAGGGTGTGTGTATATCTTTGGACTCTTTGAGATAGGTGAGGACGATGGCTGTGGATGAAAGGGAAAAAGCCAGCGAGATGATGAGCGAAGTGTTGAAATCGAGATGAAAAAGGGTATACGACAGCAAAAAGATTACCACAACACTGAACACGACTTGCAGCAGACCGTTGGTGAGAAGAATCTCTTTCATCTTTTTGATTTTTTCCAGACTCAGCTCCAGTCCGATGGTAAACATCAAAAAGACGATGCCGAATTCTCCGATGAGGTTGAGCGAGTCAATTCCTGTTCCGTTGAATCCAAACAGAGTGCTAATGATTGTCCCCGTTGCGATGTAGCCGATAATATGAGAAATTCCCAAACGCTTGAGAATGATATTGAGGATCGTGGCGATGGCAACGGTTAAAAAGATTGATAAGAGTAATTTTTCCATAATAGAAATTATAGTGAACTATTGCTATTGCGGGTGGTTAAAAAGTAGGCGGTTTCGGGTTATCTGCGGAATAGTTTAATGAATAATAAGTTGCTCTTTGGTGTCGTCATATGTTTTGGTCTCTAAAACCAGTGTGATTTTAACCGTCGGTATTTCATCGACAATGATGATTGCAGAGGTACTAAACGGGCATCCCGTGAGACGGGAACGGACTGAAATTTCTGTACCGATGGCTATCGTGTTGAACATCAGCTCTTGGGTTGATCGATAGGATGAATCGGTGAGGATATTAAACGTTTCCAGCGTGATAAAACGAACTTCTTCGCGGTTGAGAAAATGTTGGTTACCGATACTGAATTCGATATGTCCTTGTGTCTGTGTACGGCTGATGGCGGAGTAGAAAAGGGGATAGGAAGGTATGACTTCAGAGTCGACTTTTAGGGACGATGATAAAAGGCGATAGTTTATAAACCGTTCTTTAATGATTCGGTACGGCGTACCTGCTTCTTCCAACTCGTTGCGGCGATGGTAGAGTTCCAAACGCTCTTCGATCGAGGCCGGGAGAATTTGGCGGGTGATGGGCGAGAACATCTCATCCATCAATCTATGTTGCTGATCACGCTGCATACCAAGGCCGAAGAGACAGCCGCAGTAGTCTTGACGGTAGAGCTGTTCTTCTTTAGCGACTCTGCTTTGATCGGCGGTTCCGTTATTTTTACGGTAGTCAAACGCGATAAATTTAACGCCGTGAGACGCTTCAAACACTTCGCCGCTTCGGATCAGCTGTTCTTGAGATTTTTTGGGACTGACGAGGAGGGTGGTGGTCATCGTGGATTCACCGAGCTCGAGCGCTTTGTGGGCGCTTACTTCGAAACGGCGGTCGAAACAGACTTCACAGCGTGATCCCTTTTCAGGTTCATTTTCGAGTCCTCGAACGGCGTCCATCCAGTTCTCAAAATCGTATTCACCCTCTATCAGCTCAATTCCCAGTTTTTTACAGCTGCGCATCACGTCTAAAAGACGAAGGCGGTATTCGCTGTAAGGGTGGATATTGGGATCATAGAAGAACCCGACGAGTTTTTCGTTGGGGAATTCCTGCTGAAGCTTCTCGATAAAAAAATGAGAATCGACGCTGCAGCAGATGTGGACGAGCATAGTTAAAAGCCTTTGAAAAGTTTTTTAAAAGTGCGGTTCACTGCACGTGGGCTTTCCGCCGAGGAAAACTCAGCATTAGCGTAGATACATGGGCTTTGCTCATGTGTCGTTTTGAAATTAATTCTTCTCTGCGAGAATTTCCACTGTTTCGATAGTGTCGCGCATTTGGATGCTGTCAAGAACCGCCATAGATTCTGCATCATCCGCTTCGATACCGCCGAAAACCGTGTGTACACCATCAAGATGCGGAGTGCTTGCAAAACAGATGAAAAACTGGCTTCCGCCGGTATTTGGTCCAGCATGTGCCATAGAGAGCGTCCCTTTAACGTGACGGTGCTTGTTCAATGACGTTTCACACGGAATCGCCCAACCTGGTCCGCCGGTACCTGTACCGTGAGGACAGCCTCCTTGCGCCATGAATCCTGGAATAACGCGGTGAAAGTTAAGACCGTTATAATAGCCATCATTTACCAGTGCCGCGAAGTTGGCAACCGTATTAGGAGTTTCTTCGTTGTAGAGTTTGATCCACATAACCCCTTTGGCAGTGGTCATTTTTGCCCATTGGTAGCTCGCCATCTCTTCGGCTGTAGGTGTATAGGTTTTCAGTTCTTTTCGTCCGAACATGGTGTGATCCTTGAGGGAATTTTTTGAAATTATAGTGGATTTATCTTAAGAGGGGTGGATGAACTTGTTATAATGCACACTATTAATTTAATCAAAGCAGGATGTATATGGGAGACTTATTTAATCGTAAATGGTCGCAAATCAGTCTTAACCAAGTCAATTTTTATACGATTGTGATTATTTTATTAATCACCGTTATTTTTGCGTCACTCCTTATTTATGATGAGTACAAAGATTTTATTAAAACGGCTCAAAACGGGATTGAAATCGTCAAAGGTCTCCCCCTAAGTAGTTCG
>NZ_JAHFAQ010000180.1 GCF_023250475.1 Sulfuricurvum sp.
GACAATGCAGCGATTATACCAATCGACATGAGCGGGTCGAGGGGTGTATGCGACTTACCGTTGAGCGGGTCGGCGAGTATGAGTGGCTTCCCGAAACCTGTGCATACCGTTTGCGTTATCAGGAAAAACCGCTTCCTGCATGGCACCCATTGATTACGAAAGATCCCCGTTCTGCTCGCTCGTATGGGATGTATGCGCTACATCCTGTTTTGGACAATGATGATATTGAATTGGAAGATTATATTGTCGATGAACCTGATTTTAATCTATTTTAAAAGGGTGTTTTTCTCTTATTGATGATTAAATAGATTTTTTTATCGGTAATGCTATACTCATGCTAGACTATGGTTCTATAATTCGTCTATAAATATAATAAATTTTTCTGGAAAAAGGGTGTAGCGATGAATAATATAACGATTAAAACAAAATTGCTGTTGGTTTCGCTGTTGGTCTCGTTGGCTTTGATTGTGGTTTCTATTGATTCGTTGATCTCCTCAAAAAACGAACTGATGGATGCCAAAAAAACGATGCTGACGACCCAGATCGATACGGTAGGCTCTCTCCTTGCGTATTATGAGGGTGAGGTGAGTTCGGGACGTATGAATCTTGAAAAAGCTCAGGATGCGGCAAAAGAGCATATTAAAAGTCTTCGCTATAACGAAAAAGAGTATTTCTTTATTTTGAACAATCAGGTACAAGGGGTGATGCACCCGATCAAACCGGCGTTGGACAATACTGATCTATCTGATATCAAAGACCCCGACGGGAAACATCTTTTTGTCGAATTCGCCAAGGTAGCGAAAGAGGATAAAGAGGGGTATGTCTCCTACATGTGGCCGAAGCCGAACACAGAGACTCCGTTACCGAAATTGACATTTGTCCGAGAATTTCCCGCATGGGGATGGATTGTTGGAACGGGTGTTTATGTTGATGATGTTGATAACGAGTTTATGGATTTGGTGGTTAAAAAAGGGATTGGTATTGCCCTTTTAATCATTGTTATGGTGGTGCTGTTGATCGCGATTGAACGCTCCATCGGACACAAACTCGAAACAATGCAAAAAATGGCCGAAGAACTTGCCAGCGGCAACGGTGATTTAACAAAACGTTTGGATATTCCAGGCTCGGATGAACCGGCACAGACCGCTAACTCGATTAACTCTTTTATCAGTGTTATTCAAACACTGGTTCAAAGTGCAAAACGCTCATCCGATGAAAATGCGTCGGTAGCTACGGAACTCTCCAAAACATCGATGGCGATCGGACGTCGTATGGAGGATGAGTCAAATCAAATGGACGCGATTTACCGCAGTACGGAGCAGATTATTGCCCATTTGGCACTCTCGAAACGCGACAATGAAGCGACGTGCAAAGAGGTTGTTGAAGCCAGCGAGATGCTACGGGTATCTCGAAATGAATTGATGAGTATGATTGAGATGATTAAACGCAGCGTGGAAGTGGAAGCCGATTTCGCGATTAAAATTCACGAACTAACCAATAATGCACGCCAAATTCGGGAAGTTCTCTCTGTGATCGGCGAGATCGCCGATCAGACCAACTTATTGGCACTGAATGCGGCAATCGAAGCGGCACGTGCCGGCGAACACGGTCGAGGATTTGCCGTCGTTGCCGATGAAGTACGAAAACTGGCCGAACGGACACAGGGAAGTTTAACTCAAACCGATGTGACAATCTCTTTGATCGTCTCTTCCATCGAAGAGGCGTCGGTGCAAATGGGGCAAAATGCCAAAAGCATTGAAAAACTCGGAGAAAAATCACAGCTGGTAGGTGAACGAATTGAACAGACCTCCGGTGTCGTCAATCAAACGAGCGAAGCGATTAAAAAATTGGTCGTCGATGCGGATAGCAATACCAAAGAGGTTGAAGGAATTTCACAAAGACTTGCGACGATGAACGATCTTACCCGTGCCAATGCGCGGAGTGTTGAAGAGATTGCGACAACGGCTGAACATCTCTACAAAGTAGCCGACGGACTGAATCAAAATCTCGGTCGTTTTCATGCCTAAACGCTTTTAGTGCTTATTTCGAGTTGGTAATTTTATAGATGAAACTAAATACTTCAACAACGGCAATATAGAGCTTTTCAGGGATCTCTTTGTCGATCTCCACTTTGCTTAAAAGCTCGATGAGGTCTTCATCTTTGTGGATGGGGAGATTATGGAGCTGGGCTATTTTAATAATGTTCTCTGCACTCTCTCCTTTCCCTTTGGCGATAACGCGGGGAGCATTCTCTTTATCTTTATCGTAGCGCAGTGCCACCGCTTTTTTCATACGGTTACCTCAAAGCCCATATCTGATCCTTCCGAAGAACCGTAGGTTTCCATGAGTGGAGTTTTGGTTTCTGCCGCTTCAAAAACACGAATAGAACGGGGTGTAAGTCCTGATTGGATAAGCAGCGAACGCAGTTCGCCGATATTGTCGTGAATGATCGCTTTGAGTTCCGTTTTTTCGGTATGTGCCTGAATTTCGAGTTGATTCCCCTCATAGAGCGCCATCATGAGATTCAGCTCTCCGTACTCTTTGAGTTTCAGATTGATTTCGCAATAGAATTTTTTATCTTTCGTTTTTTTAAAGGATAGTGATCCCTCTTGGAGCTGATCCCATACAAAAGGGAAATAGATCGAGTTCGATGAGCCTAAATGGGAGACAAGCTGATGGTAATCGATTTGGGTTAGGAGCTTATCGGTTTGCTCTATCAGTTTTTGGCTAGAGGTGTCGCTAGAGAGAGCAAGCTCTTCGTGAAGCGTAAGAAGGTTAGACTTCAAATCATTCGCCATTGACTCTTTGAGAAAAGTTTCGGTTAAGAGCTCTTTGGGGTTGCTAAACGTTCCCAGCTTTGTAGCGAGGAGTGAGAGCTCTTTGGTATTGTCTTCTTCCACTGCTTCTCGGAGTTGATGTGTAAAGACTTTTACCTCTGATAGGGGAGCGTTATTGAGGTTTTTGAGAAGTTTCTCAATCGAGTCGAGGAGGGTATTCGTCTGGGGAGTATTGCTTGAAAGAAGCGTTCCGTAGA
>NZ_JAHFAQ010000087.1 GCF_023250475.1 Sulfuricurvum sp.
TCATGGCAAACGCCAGTGAAATGGGAAGCATCATATCGATAGCGTAGAAATATTTGTACATCATATAAATCAATACGAGATTCGCCGAACTCGGCAGGTCTGATGCGTTATCCATCAGATCAAAACCGACCATAAAACTGCTCAAAGCAATTAAAACAATCGAAAAATAGCGCAAATAAAGGGACGATAAAGTAGTAAATGCGAGCATAGGTGCCTAAACTAAAAAATTAGAGTTTATTGTATCCAATAAATCCTGCATAATTTTTACAAACCCTTCATGGAACATTTTGCGGCAACATCGCTGCAGCTCTCTTTTAGAAGCATTTCGACGGCATCAGCGGCTTTATTAATCCAATCCGAAAGCTTTGATTGTTCATCCGTACCGAACGAGTGTAAAACATAATCGGCTACTTGTGATTTGTGCTCAGGCTTTCCGATTCCCATACGCACGCGGATATAATCGGCTCCGATAGCGGCATCGGTTGATTTTAGCCCGTTATGCCCCCCATGTCCGCCGCCGCTCTTAAACCGCAATGCACCGAACGGAAGATCCAAATCATCATGAATCACAATAACATCATCGATTTTATAAAAATTTTTAACGGCAAGGATAGAACGGCCGGAGAGATTCATAAAGGTAGCGGGTTTGAGGAGAAAGTGTGACCCCATTTTAAACAACTCCCCTTCGAAGGAGCTCTTTGAAACATTCACAACACTGTGGCGACGGCAAAGCTCGTCTATAACCATAAATCCGACATTATGACGGGTTGACGCATACGCCGAGCCGGGGTTCCCCAGTCCGACGATCAGCATCCTTATTTCGCTTTGATGATACTAAGAACCGATACACGGTCTGAATCAGTAAACGTAACGTTTTCAACACGTGGAAGATCACGAACCAATACTGAATCACCCAAATCAAGCGGAGCGACATCGATAGTGATGTTCGTTGGCAAGTTTTCAATCGCCGCTTTTACACGAAGACGTTTTTTAGCAACGAATAACATCCCTTTGTTTTTCAAACCGATAGGAGTTCCTACTGCGTTAACCGGAACATGATAGTGAGTGACAACACCAGGTTGTGCAACCATCAAATCAACATGCAACAAATTGCCTGATACCGGATGAGACTCATATCCTTGAACGACAAGGTTCATCTCTTTACCCGCTACGCTTACTGCAAATGCTACGGTCTCTTTGTTGCGCACAGTACGGATAAAATCGTTCATTTTGAACGCGGCGTGAATGTTCTCAAGCCCTTTTCCGTAGATGTTGGCAATAAGATAACCATCACGGCGATATGCTTTTGTAGCAACTTTGCCAATACTCTCTCTTACAATGCCTTCTAACATAATCATGTCCTTGAAATAAAATGAGGCGAATTATACTTAAACATTGCTTATATTATTCTAAACCCTCTTTACTCTTTAAGCCCAAAATACTCATCCTCTTTAAACACTTTCGGCCCCTCGTCAACGCCCAATTTCCCTTTTTCAACCGTCGTACTTAACCCTTCCATACGAAGTTTCAAGTCTGATGCCGATGTCGCGAATGCAAATGCGTCCTCCCGAGAGATTCGTCCGTTCAGGAATAAATCCAAAATTCCCTGATCGAAAGTTTGAGATTTATAGAGTTCTTTCCCCTCCGCAATAGTATCGGGAATTTCAATGTCTCGATTTTCGGCAATCAACTGTTCAATACGGGGTGTTCGGATCAATATCTCCAGTGCCGCCGTCCGCTTGCCCTCCACTGTTGGGATCAGACGTTGAGAAATAACCCCTTTTATCACCGAAGCGAGTGTCATACGTACCCGATTTTGTTCGCCAGTCGGAAATACGGAGATAATCCGGTTAATCGTCTCTTTTGCATCCAACGTATGCAGTGTTGAAAAAACCAAATGTCCCGTATCTGCGGCATGAAGAGCAATCTCGATCGTCTCCATATCCCGCATCTCCCCGACAAGGATGATATCGGGGTCTTCACGCAAAGCTGCCCGAAGCGCATTTCCGAAACTGATGGTATCTTGTCCTACACTGCGCTGATTGATAATACATTTTCGATCTTTGTGAACGAACTCAATCGGATCTTCAATGGTAATAATGTGTTTGCGCCGTGTCCTGTTGATCTCATCAATCAATGCGGCCAGTGTTGTTGATTTACCGCTACCGGTAACACCTGTAACAAGGACAAGCCCCCGTTCCATCTCAGCAAAACTGTGGACGATTTCAGGAAGGTTGAGCTCATCAACACTCAAAATTTTAACCGGAATCAGACGAAAAACGGCCGAAATTCCTTCCATTTGGAAAAAGATGTTGATACGAAAACGGGTATTCTCATCAAACGGATATACCAGATCCAGCTCTTTTTTTTCAACCAGTTCCGGAAAGCGGGTCCGAAGGAGCTCTTTGGCAAAAATAAGGGCATCTTCTTTGGAGAGTATCTCACCGGAAAGAGGGACAATGTCACCGTTAATCCGCGCACGAACAATACTGTTCGCTTTGACATGCAAGTCACTTCCGCCCGCATCAACCATTCGACGTAGATAGCCCCGTATTTTTTTCAATACATCAAAGTTCAAATCGCTAACATTGACGTGATGGGTCGTCTCTTGATTCATAATTCTCTACTCCAATGTATTCATGATGTCGTTGAATGCTACCTTAAATGCTTCAAGACCTTCATCGATTTGGGTTTGAATGACCTGCTGCATATCAATTCCGGCATTGCGGACAGCCGCAGTATGTTCTTCGATCAGCCGGTCGGAAAGAGGAAGTTTAATACGGCGATCTCCCCCCGCTACGTAGGATTCAATCGTTCCGATCGGAGCCGTATTGACACTGTTCGGAGCTAAAAGTTCATCAATATAATACGACGCTCTGAATTCATCCCCTTTTACCCCGGTACTGGCAAATAATACACGGCATTTCGGGACGTTAAGCGCTTCTATCCGATTGTAGATATCGGCAGCATTAATGATTCCCATCCATCCGGTTTTGACCCCTTTTTCGCGGAGGGCTTCATCTATTGCTCTGTCTACTCTGCTGACAAAGACACTGATAACCGTATCCACACTTGCATTGCGCGATGCACGCGCAAAAGCTTCCGCACATTGGATCGCTTGTTCGACCGAAAAGACAAGAGTTGCGTTGATAGCAATGTCGTGTGAAGCCAATGCTTCCATCGCGACATATCCCGCTTCGGTTGCGGGGACTTTAATCATGACGTTGGGACGATTAATCGCTGCATGAAGACGCATTCCCTCAGCAATCGTCGCTTCCGCATCATCGCATAAAAACGGATCGACTTCGATACTGACGTATCCGTCATCTCCCGCATCGTATAGCGGACGCAAGATATCTGCGGCATTTTGAATATCGTAAATAGCTACCGCTTCATATTTTTCTTTTGGAGAAAGATGTGAGAGGGTGGCCAGCTGCTCTTTGTAAGCGGGAGATGTGAGAATTGCATTTTTAAAAATAGCGGGATTGGAAGTAGCGCCGTTAATAATTCCCTTGGCAATAAGCTCTTTAAACTCTCCTTCCAAAAAGGTTCGCTCAATAAAATCGGCCCAAAGGGCGAAGCGTGCTTCCGCAATATACATATAAACTCCGAAACATAAATTAGAACTATTATGCCAAAAAATAATTAAAAGTAGAGGTTTGCCCCTATCCTAACCCTATCTTCTCTATACTCTTGATGCATTGCCTCATACGAGATTGAAAGGGCGCCGGAGGGGTTCAATTGCCATAAGTGAGTAAAGGTAATACGACTGCGATCAGCACTGTCGAGATACAATACCTCTCCGGCTTCTATCTGACTTTTCATCCGATTCCCCCAATTTATCCCTCCGCCGACACTGAATCCCAATCCGATATCGGCATTGAATCCGAGCCTCACTTCCGGTTCACTCAAAACATACCCGAATAACTGCTCGTCCCCGATCGCGGCTCCGGCTCCTACACGGGTAACAAAGCTGAGCCGATCATCCCCATAATCCCGATCCCATCCGCTTTTCATACGCCATGAAAACGGCTTAAAAAAATGACTTACGGGGGTAATAGAGGCAAGAGAAATAACGGTTAGTTTTTCCAAATTTACTCTGTTATGGTCAACTCCGATCACCGTATCGAGAAATTCTATCTGCGCTCCGGAGAGATGTCCCGTGTCATCTTCTGAGAGATCGTGAAAAGCCGGACGCCATCCGAGCAACAAAGGGGAGCGCTGTTCATACCATCCCTGAGCCACTTCCACTCTCGCAGCATGATGCGCCGTATCCGGGTTCGATTTGCTCGGCAGGGGAAGGTCGTCTCCTATCCCCTGTGCGGCTCGCTCAGAGAGGAGCATATGGTAACGGACTGCATAATTTTCTTTAGAAATTTTCCCTTCGATATAGTTATATTCGACGAGTTCTGCTGCTGCTTCGAGTACAAAACGGAGTTCTTGATCCCTCAGCCGCATTTGTTTCAAACCGTTTTTATCCATCTTTCCTTCTGCAAGCAATCGAACACTTTCCAATCCTTGAGGGGTCAGTTGCCGTTCATAAGAGAGGAGTTTTGTCCGTTTGGAAGCTCTAAAATGTTTCTCACTGACGAGAGATTCTTCTTCATAGGCACGCACCGTTTCAGGAGGGATAACATAATAGAAAAAATGATCTCGGAGATGGACGCTCGGCCGTGCAATTTCGGTAAGCCACAACATGTGATACGAACAATTTTCGTCAAAAAAATAGTACCACGAGTTGATATGCTGCAGCTCCCAGATGTGACGCACCATCGCCATCACCTCAGCATGGGTAAGATTTAAATCGTATTCCCATACATCTCTTGATTCGCTGTCACGGTACTCTTTGAGTTTTTCATAATACGGAAGCATCGAATAGAACCCGTAATATCCTCCAAAAAGCCCTTTATAGGCAAATAAAAGGCCATTTGTATCTTCAGTATGAGCCGCATAATTGATCGCATACGACATCAGTTTGCTTTCCATCGATGAGTCGATTCGTAAAAAAGTGTGCCCAAACATCGATGCAGGGGAATTGATATGAGCACTGGGAAAAACAAGGGTTACTTTTTGGGGATCCATCTTTGTGAGTAGTGCATCATAGTCGGTACATTCCCCCGCACCAAATGAGGTATTTAACTCTTGCTCAAGCCATGCTCTTCGAGCCGGAAAACGGCAAAAGATGGATTCATTGCTTCGGTTAGTATCTTCCTTAAAGCGTCGAATCGTTTCATCGAGTTCGGACGAGATATCTGTTTTTCCCTGAGGTGCAAGGAAAAAAGCGGGATCGTCAATCTCACTCTCCTCGTGGGGAGTATGCATCAGTAAATGCCAGTAGCGTGTATCGGAAAGTTTTTTTGTATGGGCTTGTGCAATCAGTTCATCACTCACACCGGCGTGGAGAACTAAACTCAACACACATATTAAAAAGAGAAATGGCAAAAAAAACCTCAGCTGTTCATCATTCCCGCACAAGCGGGAACTCAGTTAAATCCAAATCTTAACCTGCAATCGTTGATACATTATCCAATACCGTTGCCATATCGGCTTTTTCGCTGGTATAGATTGCATTATAGTTCGATTGAAGTGCGGATGCAAATTCTGCTTTATCTTGCACATTCAAAAGCTCTGCCAAAGTCGAAACACTCTCACCGTGACCGATCGCAATCTCGCGAGATAGCTGATCCATATTCGATGCAACAAATTCTGCCGCACGCTCATTCATTACAAATTTTGCTTTTTTACATCCGGATGTCCCTGATGTGATCCCGAACGTTTGATTGCCCAATGTAGTATTGGTGGTTGCTTGAAGCGCCAACATAATCGCAGAACCGTCATCATGAATAATCTGAGATCCCAATCCGCATCCGGTTTGGCTGTTAACAGTTGCGAAACCTGCTGTAGCGAGTGCTGCAACGGCAGCGATACTGATCAATACTTTTTTCATGTAAAACCCCTTTTTCATAAGAATTAACAGAGAGTATAAAAGAATAAACCTTAAAGAGTTCTCTTTTTTGAATCATTTTCACTCATTTTTTGATCGGATGCCAAATGAAGCCGCTCTAAAAAATAGTCTCTTGAAACTTCTTTGGCTCCCAAACTTTTCAAATGCGGTGTCGGAACCTGACAATCGATAAAATCATAGCCCCATTCCCGTAGATGCTCTACCAAAACGGCGAGGGCCGCTTTGGATGCATCGGAAACTTTTGCAAACATCGATTCGCCGCAGAATACCCCTCCGACGCTCACTCCGTACAGTCCCCCTACGAGAACATCGTTTTGATACGCTTCGATACTGTGCGCATGCCCAAGGGCATGAAGCGTCTCATACGCTTCAATCATCTCCGGTACGATCCAGCTCCCCTTCTGCCCGGGACGCGGTGCCTTTGCACATTCTCGAATCACTTCGGAAAAAGCGGTATCAAAACGGATTTCAAACTGCCCTATTTTTTTACGTAATGAACGGCTCAGTTTGAAATCATCCAATTCCAATATCAGTCTCGGGTCAGGTGACCACCAGAGAATAGGATCCTTGGCACTGTACCATGGGAATATCCCTGATCGATAGGCAAGCATAAGACGTGAGGGAGAGAGGTCGCCTCCATAAGCGATAATCCCCTCTTCTGAAGTATGAAGAGGATCAGGAAACGAGAGGTGATAGGTAAGTTTTGGAATCATACCGCATAATCGAAAATCAGTTTATCCGTATAATCTACCGACACAGTTCCCCCCTGTGACAAACGCCCAAAAAGCATCTCATCCACAAGCGGGTCTTTGATTTTATCCGAAATAACTCGGCCCAACGGCCGTGCTCCCATCGCTTTATCATACCCGATCTTCGCAAGATATCCTTTGGCTTTATCCGAGAGCAATACGGTTACTTTTTTTGATTTTAACTGAAGATTAAGTTCACGTATAAATTTATCGACAATCCCGGCGACCACGCTCATAGGCAATGAATCAAATTCGATTACCCCATCGAGACGGTTGCGAAATTCAGGGGTAAAAAACGATTTAAGCGCTTCATGGCGTGAAATTGAACTGTCCGCATTGAATCCCATAACGGTACGTTCACTGGCACCGATATTCGATGTCATAATAAGGACCACGTTGGTAAAGTTGGCTTTAAATCCCGTATTATCGGTAAGCGTCGCGCTGTCCATCACCTGCAACAGCACATTGATCAAATCGGGATGGGCTTTCTCAATCTCATCGAGTAAAAGCACCATATACGGATGCTTGCGCACCGTCTCGACCAAAAGCCCTCCCTGCTCAAATCCGACATATCCCGGAGGAGTACCGATGAGGCGGCTAAGGGCATGTTTTTCCATGTATTCGGACATGTCAAACCGCTCGAAATAGATCCCAAGCTCACTCGCCAATGATTTTGCCAACTCAGTTTTCCCTACCCCGGTCGGACCGGAAAACAAAAAGGAGGCTATCGGCTTATGCAAAGCACTCAAACCTGCATAAGAGCGTTTAATGGACTTGACGACCTGAGAAATTGCCTGATCTTGACCGATAACCAGTCCCTTGAGATCCGTTTCGAGGGAGGAAAGCTTTTCGCGGTTGTCTACCCCCATTTTTGAGGTCGGGATCCCCGTCATTTTAGAGATAATCGTTTCAATGTCATTCGGGGTTATCGTCGTTCGTTTATGAGTTTTAAGATGAAACGAGGCACCGGCTTCATCGATCAAATCGATCGCTACATCGGGTAAAAAACGGTCGGTGATATACTTCTTGGAGAGTTCGACGGCAGACCGTAACGCTTTATCGGTGTATTTCACCCCATGGTGTTTTTCATACCGTCCACGGAGTCCCTTAAGGATCAAAAAGCTCTCCTCTTCGCTCGGTTCTCCCACTTCAATCCGGGCAAAACGGCGGCTCAGTGCGCGGTCTTTTTCAAAAACACTTCGATATTCGGCATGGGTCGTTGCCCCCATACATTTTAGAAGTCCCGAAGCGAGTGCCGGTTTAAGCTGGTTGGATGCATCCATGCTGCCCCCACCTACGGCGCCCGCGCCCACGATGGTGTGAATTTCATCGATAAAAAGGATTGCATTGGGATGTTCCGCCGCTTCATCCATCACCGCTTTAAGTCGTTTTTCAAAATCTCCGCGATATTTCGTCCCTGCCAGCATCGCCCCCAAATCCAAAGCAAAAATCTCGGCATCTGCTAACAGTGCGGGGATATCTCCGGAGAGAATCCGCAGTGCCAACCCCTCGGCAATCGCCGTTTTACCGACACCCGGTTCTCCGATGAGGAGCGGATTGTTTTTCTTTCGACGGCAAAGAGTCTGAATGGCACGCTCGATCTCATTTACCCGTCCGATAACCGGATCGATTTTCCCTTTTTTAGCTTGTTCGATCAAATTGATCGCATATTTTTGAAGTGCTCCCTCACTGCGTGAGTCTTCCGCTACACCCTCCAAATCACGATGGGATATCGCTTCAAGAACATCGACACGGCTGATCCCGTATTCTTCGAGGAGCATACAGGCATACGTATGGTGCTCTTCATACACAGCCGCGATTAAATCTCCCACATCCGCAGCCTCTTTTTGAGCGCTGCGAACATGATGCATCATCCCGTCAATCATCCGTGCCAGCGCTACCGTTTCAAACGGCTCCTGATCCACCTCATCCGGCAATGGTTCCATCGTCTGCATCAAATAAGCACTCAAGGCTTCTCGAATGAGCTCAACATCTGCACCGCAAGAGCGAATGATGGCATCTCCATCAGGTGAATTGAGCAAAGAGAGCATCACATGTTCAATCGTTAAATACTCATGACGCTGATGGCGTGCAAATGCAATCGCTTTTTGGAAAATTGCATTCAATTCCGTACTCACCATGATTATGCCTCCTCCATTATTGCTTTAAGGGGAAATCCGTTCTCGCGGGCCAAAGAGGAGACTTGATGAACCTTCGTCTCTGCCACTTCATACGAATAGACTCCACATAACCCTCGACCGTTCTGATGTACTTCGACCATTATTCGATGCGCATCCTGAAAATTTCGGCGAAATATCTTCATCAAAATATCAACCACAAAATCCATGGATGTGTAATCGTCATTAAGCAAAAAAACGTTGTACTGCTTCGGATGCTCTACTATACTCTCTAACTGTGTTGAATGCTCATGTTTTGTCGCCATAATTTAACTATACCGAATCTTTTTAAATTTTTGCCGCGTTAGTGAAATCATCGAGAATCGCTTCAGCACTTTCCAAGCCGACTGAAATACGGATAAGTCCGGGGGTAATTCCCAAAAACTCTTTAGTCTCCTCATCAAAATCACGG
>NZ_JAHFAQ010000088.1 GCF_023250475.1 Sulfuricurvum sp.
GATTGTAACCGCTATTCAAGAAGGACGATTATCCCATGCCGCGATGGGAGTCTTTTTGCACGTCGGCGGATCGCTTATTATGACCTTTTTAGGGATTGCCAGTATGATGTATCTTCAAAACAGGGGCGCACTATGAAAACAGGATATCAATTAACATTTTTTACGCTTCAAAGCCGTCGTCATAACGGTGTTAATATTGCCGATTGGCTTGAAGAGATTGCACAGCATTCAGGTATCAACGGGGTAACCGTGACCAATGCGGCCAAAGGATTGGGACATGATGGAACATGGCATTCCGCCTCATTTTTCGAACTTGCCGATCAGCCTCTGGAAATTATTATGATTGCCGATGAGGAAGGGTGCAATGCCCTTTTTACCGTTTTAAACGAACAAATGCCTAATCTTTTTTACACAAAAACCGCTATCGAATACGGAACAATTTAATCCTCTACTCGGTACCGATTATGAGTTGAGAAACCTGCTGACTCATCACATAATTTTCGATAATGATATGGGTGATGCCGAGTTCGGAAATAATGTTTTTTTCGTGCTCGGTGTGCACTTTGACAATAATTTTTGAATTTTCCACAAACTGCTGGATCGTTTGGCATACATGATACAGCTTAGCCGGATTATCGATCGCGACAATGACATATTTTGCCAGCTGTATATTGGCTTTTTTTAATACCTCTTTTTTAAGGGCATTTCCGAAAATAGCAGGTTCCCCCATCTTCTGTATCGTATGAAAGGTATTGATATTATTTTCGATAGCCAAATAAAATTCACCTTGTTCTTTGAGCGCCGCGGCGACATTACGTCCAAACTCTCCAAATCCTAAAATGAGCGTGTGATCTTTTAATGCATCCGAATCGACAGAACTCTCAAGCTCACACTCCTCTCTTTTTAACAAAAATTCGCTCAGAGGAGTGAGATGATTCAAAATAAGCGGAGTGACTATCATGGACACAACAATCGTCACGATCAAAACTTGGCTATACGAATGAGCGATCAGGTCATTTGAGCGTGCCAGTTCCAAAATCGCCAGTGAAAATTCACCGATCTGCACCAGACTGAGCGCTGTTTTCAGACTGACTCTTTTACTTTCATTTATTCGGATCAATCCGAATATAATGATAAATTTCAATGCCATAACGCCTATTAACAACATTAAAATAATATGCAGTTGAGCAATAAGAAGAAAGAAATCTATCTGCATCCCAACCGTGATGAAAAAGATCCCCAGCAGCAGATCTCTAAAAGGTATCAAATCGGCTTCGGCCTGATGCTTGTACTTCGTTTCGGCAATCAGCATACCGGCGATAAACGCACCCAATGAATACGAAAATCCTAAAATATGGGCTAAATACGAGGCCCCTATCGCCAAGAACAGAACACTTCCAACAAAAAGTTCATCTGAATTTGTCTTGAGAATCTGGGTTAAAAACGGCTCTAATATATATTTTCCGAATATCCATAATGTGCCCAGCAGTACTATGGCGCTGATACTCATATTTTGCAAAACAGAAGAGATATCATTTGTACTGCTGCTCATAAATCCAATAATAAGCAAGATCGGAATCACTGCAATATCTTGCATAATCAATATTCCGAGCGATCTTTGTCCATGTCTGCGATTGATCTCACCGCTTTCATTAAGAAGCTTTAGGACGATAGCGGTTGAAGAGAGGGAAAGGACGAGGGATAAGATAAGTGCCGTGTTTTGATCAAAATGGAGCACATAATAGCTGAACAGATAAATGATAGATGACGTAATAGTAATTTGGAGCGATCCGGTTACAAATACTTCATGCTTCATCCGTTTTAAATGGGCTATGGAAAATTCCAGACCGATAGTGAACATCAAAAATACAACCCCGAATTCGGCTATTTCTTTCAATTCATGGTTGCGTACAGAATCATGCAGATCAAAGCCATAGGCTATAATCGTCCCGGTCAGAATGTACCCGATAATAGTGGGCAAATAAATTTTTCTGACAAAAATATTGATCAGCAAAGAAAGTAAAAGTGTTGTTACGATAATAGTTAACATACGTTTACCCGTCCTTTTTGTTTTTAATTATTCTAACGTAACACTCTTAAGCAAACAGCAACTTAAAAAAGTGCTACACTACACACATCAATTTTCTCAAGGACATTTCCCCTCATGCTGCGCTCAATTCATGACTCTCTAGAGCCGAAACTTATTACCCTTTTTCGTCGACAAGGATATTCATGGGCTGATTTCAGTGCAGATGCGATCGCAGGACTTGCCGTAGCTATCGTCGCCCTCCCGTTGGCAATGGCCATTGCCATTGCGTCGAATCTTCCCCCTGAACGGGGGCTCTTTACAGCGATTGTTGCCGGATTCTTGATCTCGGCACACGGGGGAAGCCGCTACCAAATCGGCGGGCCGACAGCCGCTTTTATCGTCACGGTAGCTATGGTCGCTATGAAGCACGGGTATGAGGGTTTAGTCCTTGCAACCATAATGGCGGGAGTCATTTTAATCATCATGGCTTTTTTTCGCGCGGGCGAACTTATCAAGTTTATCCCCTACCCCGTTATCGTCGGATTTACTTCCGGAATCGCGTTACTGATCGCCTTTTCGCAGATACGGGATTTTTTCGGCCTCTCTATCACAACTGTTCCTCCCGATTTTATCGACAAACTGAGCATCTATATCACCCACCTGCATGAAACAAATTTTACGGCCGTCATCCTTGCTGTTATCTCAATCGGGATTATCTTCTTTGCTAAAAAGTATTTTCCGCGCATTCCGGGGCCGATTCTTGTCGTTACCTTCAGCGCACTGGCCGTATGGAGTCTCAATCTCCCTGTCGAAACCATTGAGAGCCGCTTCGGTACTATACCGTCCATGCTTCCCAGCCCCGTATGGCCGAATATAACCTTCGAGAAACTTCGACTTCTCCTTCCCGATGCGATCACTATCGCCACCCTTGCCGCCATCGAATCGCTCTTATCGGCCGTTGTAGCCGACGGAATGACAGGTACCCGTCATAAATCCAATGCCGAGCTTTTGGGTCAAGGGGTTGCCAACATCGCTTCCGGGATATTCGGAGGTCTTCCGGCTACGGGAGCGATTGCCCGAACGGCAACCAATGTCAAAGCGGGAGCCAAAACACCGGTAGCCGGAATGATGCACGCACTCTGGTTATTTTTATTCATGGTTCTCCTCGCGCCCCTGATCGTTAAAGTTCCTTTGGCGGCATTAGCAGCCATTTTGATGGTAGTCGCATGGAATATGTCGGAGATCAAGCATATAAAAGAGATCATGCAAGCCCCCCGAACCGACCGGATCGTCCTGATCGTAACCTTTGCGCTGACCGTCTTGGTCGATCTGAACTTTGCGATTCAAGCGGGAATCGCCCTCGCGTCCATCCTCTTTATCGATCAGATGATGAAATCGACCCAAATCCGTCCCGTAGAGTCTGATGAGAACGATCCCGACTCAACCTCCAATAAAATCATTCCGCAGGGAGCTGAAGTCTATGAGATTCAAGGGCCGCTCTTTTTCGGGGTGGCAGAGAAATTGGTCGACACCCTCATGCTCTTTGAGAAGCCGCCTCATGTGTTTATCTTGCGTATGCGCTACGTTCCTCTGATCGATGCGGCGGGTCTGCATGCACTGGAAATATTGCACGAGAGACTCTCTCAATACGATACGCAGCTGATCCTCTCCGGCGTTAATGCCCAAGTGGATCAATTTATCCGATCATCCCACATTGATGAAATTATCGGCCGTCAGAATATTGTTGACCATATCGACAAAGCCATTATTAGAGCCGATGAAATTATCGGAGAAAAAATCTAAGCGCAACTCTTAATATTACGCAATGCAGCTCTGAATGTCATGGGTAAGTAATTCTTCAAACTGAAATACTTGCACGGGTTTGCTGCATAAATATCCTTGAAAATATTGACATCCATGACTTTCCAGGAATTTAAACTGCTCGATTGTCTCGACTCCCTCCGCAATCACATCAAATTTAAAAATAGATGCCATCGAAAGAATCGTCTCCACAAGCGCCGCATCATCCGCATCGCTCATAATATCGCGAACAAAACTACGGTCGATTTTTAGCGTTGTAAACGGAAGCCGCTTAAGATACGCCAATGATGAATATCCGGTACCGAAATCATCCATTGAAATACCGATTCCGGCGTTCCGCAAGCGGTTCATTTTATCAATAACCGTGTCAATTTTGTCGATAATCGTCGATTCGGTCAACTCTAGCTCAAGCATGGAGGGGACAAGCCCCGTTTCTGCGACAATACGTATCACCTTGTCGACAAAATCACTTTGGCGAAACTGCACGGCGCTCACATTAACGGCAATACGGTCAATATGCGATTGGCTCAGATTTTCAGACCGCCAACGGACAAACTGCGTACACGCTTCGCGAAGTACCCATTCGCCGATAGAGACAATAAGCCCGCTCTCTTCGGCAATTTCAATCATATCATCCGGCATGACGATGCCAAGTTCCGGATGATTCCATCTTAGCAGTGCCTCGGCACCGACAATCTGTTTCGTTTTCATCTCAATAACCGGCTGATAGTAGAGTTCCAGTTCATTGTTCTTAATGGCATTACGAAGCGCATTCTCTAAAAAGAGCCGTTTTTTAATCCATTGGTCCATCTCTTCTTGATAAAAGCGGGTCGTGTTTCTCCCCTCTTTTTTTGCCTGATACATTGCGGTATCGGCAAATTTTAGCAAATCGTCGGCGCTTTGTTCATTCGAACTGACCAAGACAATTCCGATACTCGAGCTGGTAGAAATAGGCTCAGAATGACCGACCTCAAAAGGGGTAGAGAAAACTTCATGAATTTTTTCTGCTACTGTTTCCGCACGAGCAGCGGCAGCTAGCGGATCGGTTCCGAGTTCATTGAGCAATATAACAAACTCATCTCCGCCTAAACGTGCTACCGTATCCCCCTCACGGCAAATATGGCTTAGACGTGTCGCTGTTTCAACCAATAGCAAATCGCCGACATAATGCCCTAATGAATCATTGACACTTTTAAAATGATCCAAATCCAAAAACATAATGGCAATCAAATTTCCATGGCGTCGATAATGGGCTAGCGCCTGTTCAACACGATCTTTTAACAAGATACGGTTCGGAATATCAGTCAATGCGTCAAAATAGGCCTGATGTTTTATCTTCTCTTGGGCTTGTATCTGTTCGGTGACATCCGAAACAATTGCAACTCCGCCGATTATCTCACGTTGTGCATTGTACATCGGTGACGTTCGAAAGGTAATCCAAAGGTTCAAACGATTGATCATCGACGTATATGGACCTTCGTAATACCCTTTTTTCCCTTGAATAGCAGAGACAATGGCTGTATTTAAACAGCTGTCGGGAAGTTTATTCATATCCAAACCGATCATACGATCACGATCGATTTTAAGAATTTGAAGCATCTCTGCGTTAGAATCGATAATCCTTAAATCAGAGTTGTAATAAAAAATCCCCGCAGGCGCCTCTTTAAAAATTGTTTCAAAATGTTCTTCCGACAGAGCCAATGCCTCAGCCGCTTTTTGATGCAGTATTTTGGATGTCAACGCATTCATAATATTGGAATGGATCCGTTTCGATGCGCTGACCAATAAGAAGAAAAACGCAACAACCAGCATCCCCATCATTTGCTGTTCAAATTCGCCGTGAAAAGACATCACGATCAATATCGGAGCCAAAAGGAAAGATAAAAAGACAACCGTTACTCCGAGCAACGAAGCTAACGTTCCGGATGCGACCGATGCGATCCCCGTCAATAAAAAGATAATAAAGAAATGGTGTAGATGATCAGAAGTTTGAAAAATAAAGAATGCCGCACTTCCCCACATCAGGGCGGAAGAATACATCACATATTTAAAGCGCCTTTCCCATACCGCACTCTCAACGTGTTGCGAATTGCAGCGATAATCATTTAATAACCAAAGCCTCCAGATCAACGTTAAAATAATAATACTAAACCAAACTGTCACCATCTCGGCTAAGCGAGATTTATAGAATAAGAACAATATTACGGAAGCGCCGAATAGAAGGGGGAGGATTGAGGCGAACGACTGCTTGTAGGCAATGGCTATTTGCTCTTTGCGGATACGTTTCCTATCAGCGCTGTCCACTTCTCTCGAAATATCTTTTTTGTTTAAAACCATCATATCCACATCATCTAAAAATTATTAGCGGCTAGGATATCGTAAAACTAATGAAAAACAAATGTCGTTATGTTACAATTCGCCAATGAATAAGCTCTTTGTACTACTCTTTTTTTTATTCAATCTTCATGCCTATGAATTGGCAAAAAACTATGAGTATGATAAAAATATAATCTACTCAAACGATTTGTTCCCCGAACTGACTCAAAAATTTGAAATCGTTAAAATTCCGTCCGATCAGGATCACTATCGTCTTGATGCTCAAATTATTGCCAAAACATTCGAACTTAACGGGATAGCTCTCGACATTACAAAAACCCGTTACGTTAATTTCACAAAACACAGCCCGGTAGATTTCACGCCTCTAAAACGGCAACTGGAAGCGATGTTTATCGAACGCTATCCGACAATCCGAATCGACGAGATTACGATAAGTTCACGCGGTTATCTCACTGCTTTACCGAAAAAGGTTCGAGGTGTTTTTGATGAGCGTTTTTATCAAAACGGCACCGGAACATTTTATTATTTCGATGAACAGGGGATAAGACATTACCTCGACTATTCGATCAAAGCGACACTTGAGGTACTTCATACAACCCAAAAGATATCCCGCAAAGAGCAGCTTAACGGATTTAACACTCTCCTAAAATCCATCCCTTTTTCCTCATTCATAGACATCCCGCTCACCGCCCTTCCGGATCAGCCCTCACGATTTCGTTCCAACCTCAAATCGGGTCAACTTTTAACCATACGAAATATCGAAACCAAGCCTCTTGTTTTGAAAAATGAAAAAGTCATTGTGGAAGTGCGAAATGAGGGGGTTATCGTCGAGTTTGGGGCTACCGCAACACAAGAGGGGTTACTCTATGATATTATTACAATCCAAAAAAATGACAACAAACGTGCCAAAGCCAAAGTAATCGGAGAAAATCGGGTGGAATTACAATGAAAATCGTCGTAGGGATCAGCGGTGCCAGCGGTGCGGCATTGGGACTGAAGCTCGTTCGCGCCCTCCCCGAAGATATCCAAAAGCATCTGATCGTATCCGATCATGCCTCTGTCGTTTTAGAGAAAGAAGAGAACACGACCATCCATAAAAACGACGAAATATGGGCATCCGTAGCCTCCGGTTCCTACGGTGCTGATGCTATGATTATTACACCCTGCAGCATGAATACCCTCGCGAAAATCGCCTGCGGAATTGCCGATAATCTCATCACCCGAGCAGCTGCAGTGATGATAAAAGAGCGCCGTACCTTGGTACTCGCGCCTCGTGAAATCCCTTTTTCACCGATCGCACTGGAGAATATGCATAAACTGTCGATGCTGGGGGTTATCATCGCACCCCCCGTGTTGGCTTATTACGGCGAGCAAAACACCCTTGAAGCTATGGAAAACTTTATGATCGGCAAATGGTTTGATCTCCTCGGCATCCAAAACGATCTTTACAAGCGATGGGATGACAGCCATGCATAAAATTGCCCTTTATCCAGGAACATTCGATCCCATTACAAACGGCCATTTCGATATTATCGAGCGGGGTATCAAACTCTTTGATGAAGTGATCATCGCCGTAGCTGACTCTCAGGAGAAAAAGCCGATGTTCACTTTGCAAGAACGGGTGGATATGGTTAAATTGTCGGTCAGAGACTTAGAGCGGGTTCAGGTTGTCGGATTTGACAATCTGACGGTCGAGCTTGCTAACACACTCGGGGCTACCGTACTGATACGAGGACTTCGAGCCGTCAGCGATTTTGAATTTGAACTGCAACTGGGATATTTAAACAACTCGCTTGATCCTAATATCGAAACCGTTTATCTGATGCCAAAGCTCAAACATGCGTTCATTAGCTCTTCCATTGTCCGTAATCTACTAAAATTCAACGGTAAAACGGTACATTTGCTCCCTGAACCTGTCCAAAATGTTATCGGGAGCATGAAATCATGTACATTGCAATAGAGGGGATCGACACCGCGGGGAAAAGTACCCAAATCGAAGCACTTCGTACCCTTTTTCCGGAGGCTCTGATTACCAAAGAACCCGGAGGTACCGCTGCAGGATCTGAAATCCGAAATATGGTTTTACACGGAAACTTAAAAAGCAAAACTGCAGAGCTGCTCCTCTTTTTAGCCGACCGTGCCGAACACACCGAAGCGATCATTGTCCCCAATAGAAATAAACTGATTATCAGTGACCGTTCGGCCGTATCGGGAATGGCATACGCAAGCGTCCAAAATCTATGCGACGAATCGACACTCGTAATGCTTAACCGCCTCGCGACTAGCGGAACCCTGCCCGATACCGTATTTATTTTAAAACTCACGCCCAAAGAGCTTGAAAACCGTCTAAGCCAAAAAGAGCACGATGTGATCGAATCACGCGGTACCGACTACCTTCTCAGCATCCAGGACGCCTTGATCGCTTCGGCCTATGCATTGGGGATTCAAACCTATGTAATCGATGCGACACAAAATATCGATACTATTACCGATGAAATTACCAACCTTATCAAAGGAGCCTTATGATCCAATCTTTGCGCGGAATGAACGACATCCTCTCCGAGGATTATGAACGTTTTGAATACTTTATAACCACTGCTTCTACTATCGCCAAGCGGTACGGGTTTCACTACATCGAAACCCCTCTGCTTGAAGAGACGGCACTGTTCAAACGTTCGGTCGGAGAGTCCAGTGACATCGTCGGCAAAGAGATGTATCAATTCACGGACAAAGGGGAAAACGACGTTTGTCTTCGTCCCGAAGGGACTGCCGGAGTTGTCAGAGCATTTGTTCAACACAAACTCGATAAAAAAGGGGGAATACACCGCTTTTATTACCACGGTCCGATGTTTCGCTACGAACGTCCCCAAAAAGGGCGTTTAAGAGAGTTCCATCAGTTTGGGATCGAGAGCTTCGGAGTCGATTCGGTCTATGAAGATGCATTGATGATTATGATGGTCGCGGATATCCTAAAAGCACTCGGCATCGGATACCGTCTCAAACTCAACTCCCTCGGCGATCAGAACTGTATGCCCGCCTATCGCGAAAAATTGGTCACGTTTATTGAGAG
>NZ_JAHFAQ010000089.1 GCF_023250475.1 Sulfuricurvum sp.
GACCACGACCTCTACGGAGCGACTGCGGCATACGATCATACCTTCTCCGAAGCGCTGAAAACCAAAATCGGGTACTGGTACCACAAACAGCTCCCTCCCGGACCTCCGAGCGATCAGGAAAAATACACGGTCAATGCGAGCGGTAATCTAGTATTTAACGGCTATGCCTTACTTGCAGAGAACGATTACCATATCTTGCAAGCACCGTTTGCACAGCTCAGCGGAGAGATCGATCGTTTTAAATACGTTGCCGGGTTACAATACCAATCGTTTAAAATCGGTTCTCTCAAAAGCCACACCGCCAATTCCAGTGCCGCAACCAGTTCAGACTATGATACCGCCATCGCGACAACCGCGCTCGATCCGTGGGCGAGCGTCGAAGCCAAAACATTTCACACCTATATCCCCTCCCTCTATTTGGGATATACCCTCTCACCCCAGACGTCGCTCTATATCGATTATTCCCGTACGTATGGGTTTGATGTCAATCTCTTCCCGACCTATGTCTCCAACCGCACCAATTTCGTTTCCAAAAACGTTACCCTCCAACAGCTGTGGGACAAGCTCGATCTTGAGCTCTCCGATAATATCGATGTAGGGGTTAAAACCACGGTAGGTGGAATCACGCTCAATCCGAGTCTATTTGTCTCATTCGTCCAAAACAAACAGGCTAATATCTACGATCCTACCTATGCCGTCAACTATCCCGCCAATATCGGGGATGCATTCGGATACGGTGCAGAGTTTTCCGCGTATGGTCCGATCAATGAACAGCTCGAATTCTTATTAGGACTTTCGTATAACCGTTACAACTTCACCCAAAACTTCCAAAGTAGCGCGACTACTACGGTCGATACTGATGGTAAACAGCTCCCCGATGCACCCAAATACATGGCAAAAGCCGCCCTCTCGTACCATCTAGGGGATTGGACGCTTACTCCGAGTGCTCGCTATACTTCAAGCCGTTGGGGTGACGTAGCCAATACTCAAAAAGTCGACGCGTTTACCATCGTCGATTTCGATATGGCGTACCGTATGGGTCAGTTTATGGGTTCACGTAACGCCCTCTTCCGCCTCACCGCGACCAATCTGACCAATGAGAAATACATCGCGACGATCAATGCCGCCGATAATGCACTAGCCGCATCGACGACGGCTTCAACCTATCAAACCGGAGCTCCATTAGGAGTATACGGCAGTCTAAATCTAAAGTTCTAAAATGATAAGCCTCAAAAGTTTCACCATCGTGGGGGGAGCATTAGCTCTCCTTCTCCTCATCACCATCATATCGCTCCTATGGGGGCAATATCCGATTGATTTTCATACCTTTATGGGGTATATGGAGTTCAAACTTTTCGGAGGTGCGGGAAACGATACCTATACCCTCCTCGATAATATCATCCTCCAAATCCGTCTGCCGCGTGTATTGCTCGCCATCCTCATCGGTGCATCACTCGCGGTCTCAGGTGCGGCGTTTCAGGCGATGTTCGTCAATCCTCTCGTCTCTCCTGGGATATTGGGGGTATTGGCGGGAGCAGCGTTTGGTGCGGCACTGGGGATGCTTATATCTGAGCAATGGTACGTGGTTCAGGTATTGGCATTTGTGTTCGGGTTTGTCGCCGTCGGCGTTGCGGTTGCGATCGGAGGAATGGTGAGCAACTCCCGATCTACGATCATGCTGGTACTCGGCGGTGTCATCAGCAGTTCGCTCTTCACCGCTCTACTCTCGGTCATCAAATACGTTGCCGACCCTTACAGGACCCTCCCCGCCATCGTCTACTGGCTGATGGGAAGCCTCACGATGGCAGATCTACACAGTGTCCTCCTCGTCAGTATCCCGATCCTTTTGAGTATAGCGGGAATGATTGCCCTCTCCAAATATTTCGATCTCCTCAGCCTCGGAGATGAAGAAGCAAAAGCGCTGGGGGTGAATGTTCCCATGGTGCGCTTCGCGGCGATTATCCTCGCGACGCTGGCGAGTTCCCTCTCCGTCGTTATGGCGGGGATGATCGGCTGGGTCGGGCTTATCATCCCGCACATCATCCGTATGGCATTCGGTCCCTCGCATCGTCTCCTGATCCCGCTCTCAGCCGTTGTGGGGGCGATCTTTTTGCTCTTAGCCGACACGATCTCGCGTTTGGCACTGAGCGTCGAGATCCCGATTGGGATTCTCACGTCGCTCATCGGGATCCCCGTCTTTATCATCGTACTTAAAAATGCGAGGGCAGCATGGAACTAAATCCCATTATTACGGTCAATGACCTCCATTTTGCCTACCCTAAGCGTTCTGTCTTAGAGGGCATCGATTTTACACTCAATCGCGGTGAAGTGGTGAGCCTATTGGGGCCTAACGGATGCGGGAAAAGTACTCTCATTCGTCTCATCCTCAAACTCATACACGCGAAGCAAGGGGAGATATGGTTGGAGAACAAAACGATCCATCGTTATTCCCACCGCGAGATCGCCAAACATATCGCCTATATCCCTCAGTACCACAACGTCCCGTTCAACTATAGCGTACTGGAAATGGTGATGATGGGTCGAGTGAGCAAAAGCGGTTTTTTTGCCGCAGCATCAGCGAATGACCGCGCAACCGCATATGCTTCGCTAGAACGCATCGGTATCGCTGATTTGGCCGATAGGGCATTTGGGCATCTCAGCGGCGGACAAAAACAGATGGTGCTCCTCGCCCGCGCCCTCACCCAAGAGGTCAATACCTTTATCATGGATGAGCCGGTTTCAGGGTTGGATTACGGGAACCAAATCCGTCTGCTGGAACTGATCAATGATTTAGCACGCCAAGGGTACACCTTTCTCAAAACAACCCACTACCCCGATCACGCCCTCATGGTCTCCAGCCGTGTCGTCGTGATGAACGAGGGTCGAATCATCGCCAACGGGCTCCCTGAAGAGGTTATCAACTCCTCAATGATCCGTGAAGTCTACGGTATCGAAGCAGATCTCATCACCCATAACACCAATACGTGGTGTATCCCCACTTTTTCCAAAGGAGCCTTATGAGAGCGTTATCTCTTCTCATTATTCTATTGATATTTACTAATATTATAGAAGCACGTACCCTCACCGATGACTATGGACGGGTAGTAAATGTTCCCGATACAGTGACAAAAATCTACTCCTCATCCCCCTCTCTCACCATTGCCCTCACGGCATTTGACCCCTCCCTAGTCGCAGGGTTGAATTTTCCGTTTAAACCCGACCAAAAGCCCTATGTCGGTGTCGCCGCTTCGCGTCCCGTAGTCGGAGGATATTTCGGTCAAGGAAACACCCCAAATATTGAAGTTTTAGCCTCACTAAAACCCGATGTGATCCTTATGTGGGGAAGTGCTACGGGAGCTGAGAATCAACTCAAACAGTTAACTGCACTCGGGATTCCCGTATTGATGGTACGCGATGATTCGATCAACGATCTTGCAGGAGAGTTCACGCTATTTGGCAAGCTTACCGGAAACACTAAACGTTCCCATGAGCTTATCGCCTATACCAAAGAGACCTTGGGGCTTATCCAATCGCTCCAGAACAAAGTCAACGCCCGCAAAGACGTCCGCTTCTACTTTGCCGAGGGACTGGATGGGATGTCCAGTGAGTGTGAGGGTTCCAGACATATCGAACCCTTCACGTACAGTGGCGGGAAAAATGCTATCAACTGTAAAGTATCCTCAACCTATGGAATGGAGAAAATGTCGATGGAGCAGATCATCCTCGCCGATCCTGACATGATTATCGCTATGGAGCCATCGTTTGTCGAATCTATTGCGACAAACCCGAAATGGAAAATGCTCCGCGCGGTTAAAACGGGACACGTCCTAACCGTACCGAACTCCCCGTTTAACTATATCAGCCGTCCACCATCTCTCGCCAGACTCATGGGGATACGGTGGTTGATACATACCTTTTATCCCGATTTGATCGCCCCGATAGATCAGGAGAAAAAACGGTTTGAAAAGCTATTTTTCCCATACTATAAACCGTAAACGGGAGGGTTGATTTTTTTACACAACGCTATATCAAAAAAGATACAACAAACTTAAGGAGTCACAAATGAATGAAGAAATAAAAAACAACCGTTGCAATAAGTTCAGAATAAGCTGCATAACAGCAAGTTTTCTATTACCGTTTTATAGCCTCATAGCTAATGAAACCAATAGTTCCAAATCTTATACATTAGAAGGGGTAGAAGTAAACTATCAAGTGCAAGATAACTCTATCTACGCAGATGCACCTGAAAATGCAAAAAGTACGAATACTTTGAGCAAAAAATCTCTTGATATGATTGGTGGTCCCGCACAGACAAACTATTACAAAGCAATTGATTTACTTCCAGGAGTCAATGTTCAAACGTCTGATGCTCTTGGAATATCTAATGGGCAAAATATTAAAATTCGCGGAAAAAGCTCTTTTCATGTTGGCAGAACGGTAGAAGATCTCCCACTAACAGGTATTGTAGGGACGAATGGTATCGGTGGTGGTGAACTTTTCGATATGGAAAATGTCAGTGAATTGAATGTCTATAAAGGTGCGATACCCTCCGACAAAGGTTTTTCTCTCTCCACATCGACAGGGGTAGTGAATGCAAACCTCTTATCACCCTCTGATGATTTTGAATTTTCAATCAAACAAAGTCTCGGTAGCGATAATTTTAGACGAACTTTTGGAAGGGTTGATAGTGGAAAGCTCTCAACCGATAGTTCTTTTTATGTTTCCTATTCGAATACGGCAGGGGATAAATGGAAAGGAGAAGGAGGAGCTCCAGATGGAAAACAAAATGTTAATTTCGGATATAAACAAAATTTTGGCAACACTATAAGTACGAATTTATACGCTGCATACAGCAAAATAAAATTGCATAACTATAAATCACTCACCTATGCACAAGCAAGTGATTTAGACACTAATTATGATGTTGATTACAATTCTGAATTAACAAATTCAGCATCAGCAAATGCACAATATTATGACTACAACCGACAAGATTTCCAATCACGCACGGTTATTGCGGACATCAAAGCCAAATTAGCTGATAACGTCATTCTGACCGTTAAACCCCATTATTGGAACGAAGACGGCTATACGTTAACCGGTAGCGGTACGACATTGACAAAATGGGATATTGTGCATGAGCAGTATGGCTTATTGACAAAAATTGATGCCTATCTTTTTGATACTGATATCGCTTTTGGTCACTCCTATATGAATATGGAAGCGCCACCACCACCTGTTTATCAAAAACAATACACTGTAACGAACACAGGTGCCTTGACCAACTACAAATATAAAACATTATCTGAACAATCAAACAATATTTTAAATACCTACTTTGTAACCGCTGCAAAAAGCTTCGATGCTTTTACGCTATCTGGTGGACTAAAATATCTTGTTTGGGATACTGCTAACTTGCAGTATTTTTCAAATACCTCAACGTTATCGGGAGATTTATCCTATGAAGAAGCATTAGCTAATGCGATTGCTGATCCACGACAACATGTATCATCCCAAACATATAAACGCGCGCTCCCAAATCTCTCACTTGATTATAAGATCAATTCTCACATCTCTAGCGCATTACAATACTCAAAAACATATGGACGACCTGACTGGGGACCTCAAGCATCAGCGTATCAAGGTGCAAGTGCAGCCTATAAATCAACCCATACGATGCAAGACATGTTTGATGTTCTTAAGCCTGAAATGGCAGACAATTTTGAATTATCCACTACATATAATAACAATAATATACATTTTAAACCTGTCTTATTCTATTCTGAATATACAGATAAAGAATTAAATATCTATGATACTATAGCTGCTCAAAGCTATAATATCAGTACAGGGAAAGCTCATGCATATGGAGCCGAAGCCGAGTTATCCTATGCGCCATTACCTGAACTTTCACTCTTTTGTTCGCCCTCATACACCGTTTCAAAATATGATAGTGATACGAAGGTGTCAACAACCCAAACCCTTGCGACTAACGGTAAACAGCTCCCTGATATACCAAAATTATTGGTGAAATTAGGTGCAACATACCAAAATCATGACTTCTCCCTAACACCCGTAATCCGTTACTCCGATTCACGATACGGGGATGCCATCAACACAGAAAAAGTCGATTCGTATACCGTTGCTGATTTACATGCAAGCTATTCGCTTAAAAATGTCCTTTCAGCCAAAGAGATCTCTCTCAATGCAAGTTTATTAAATATTTTCAACGAAAAATACATTGGTATTATTAGCAGTAATGATTTATCTTTAAATGGAGCTACTTCGTATAGTGTAGGTGCTCCATTTATGGCTGTTTTTTCTGTTAATGCGAGATTTTAATGTATTCGTTGATATTGAGAATAGCACTTTTAGTGAGTATGCTACACCTAAGTGCTGTAGCCGATCAAAAGGTTGTATATGACACAGATAACAACCCTGTATCGGTTCCAAATAAGCTACAACATATTGTCACTATCGGGGCAGTCCCAGTAATCAGTAGCTTTATTTTTGCACTTGGCAAAGGAGATGCAATTAAAAATGCTCTCCCTATAAAATTTCAAAAACAGACTATGACCCCCAAGCTTTATAGTAAATTAGCCCCCAATGCTTCCAAAACCTCTAGCTATCTTTTAGACGGTAGCGATATGGGTGTAAATGTTGAGTTGCTTTTAAAAGATAATCCACAAATTGTTTTTACGATGGATTCTATCGTAGCAAAAACATTACGAGAAAAAGGGCTAAATGCAGCCTCTTTAGCATGGCGAGAAGAAAAAGATATTAAAAACATAATGCTTTTTTTAGGTGAAGTTATGGGTGTAAAATCCAAAGCCATCGAGTACAATCATTACATTGATACAAAACTTTCCTACGTTCAATCTATCACCGATAAAATCCCAGCGAAAGAGAAGAAAAAAGTCCTCTACTTCGACTATAAAACCATGACCACACCTCATTTAATTGTAGATTGGTGGATAATGAAAGCGGGGGGAATCAGTGCAAGTGATTCTACTCGAAAAATAGAAAAATTCACTTTTTCACCTGAGCAGGTCATCGTAATGAACCCCGATATCATCATTCTAAGTAATCCAAATGATGTAGATGATTTGTATAAAAATAAAAAATTCTCTACATTGAACGCACTCAAAAATCGACAAGTCTATGTATCTCCCCATGGTATGCATCTTTGGGCATATCGTACATCTGAACAACCGCTCATGGTGTTATGGGCAGCCAAAACCTTTTATCCGAAATATTTCAAAAAGTTAAATATTAATGAAGAAACCAAAATGTTTTATAAACATTTTGTGAAGTACACCCTTAATAATCAAGACTTATCCTCTATATTAAAACCAGAACCCACAGGAGCAATACAATGAAATTTGGACTATCCGGTTGCGGTGGTGGAGTTGAACTCGATCGACAATCTAAAATCGTAGAGTTAGCTTCTTACGCAGAAAAGCTTGGATTTGAATCATTATGGTTGAATGAAGAGCACTTTCAAAATGGAAAAAACAATGATGGACGGCTATGCTTATCTCCTATTGTTGCTGCATCAGCCATTGCCGCTACAACAACTAAAATCAGGATTGGATTTTCACTCCTCATTTTACCTCTCTATCACCCTATTCGTTTAGCCGAGGAGTTAGCTACATTGGATTTAATTTCAAATGGTAGGGTTGATTTCGGCATATCCCGAGGGGGAAATCGCCGCTATTCAAACATCTTCGGTACAACGGAGCGATACACAAAAGATGAGTTTGCCGAACAACTAAATCTTGTACTCAATGCATTTGGCGATGAAGAGCTTTGTGTGGGGGGTGAAAATATCTATATCCAACCAAAACCGATACAAAAGCCCCATCCACCAGTATATATCGGAAGTTACACAAAAGAGATCATCGAATGGTCTGCTCACAATAATCACAATGTGATTATGCACGGTATTACCTCTATGCAAAATGTAATGGAAGCTCTCAATATCTACACAAATGCGGGAGGTGATGTGAAAAACGTACCGATTGGTCGTTTTGTCTATGTAAGTCAAAGTGATGAAAGTGCAAAAAAAGAGCTATGGCAAACCATTTTAAAATTAACCGACAGACTCAAAAATGTTGGTTTAACCAAAGGGGGAAGAATTACCGAAGAAGAACTTGAGCCAGAAAATTTTTACAATAAAATGGTCATCGCAGGAAGCCCAGAAACGTGCAGAGAACGTATCAATGAACTTAAAGAACTAACAGGAGGGATGAACTATCTCAATGCCCTTTCTGGGTTTTTTGGATACCTACCAGAAGAAAATCTAAGAAATTCACTAGAGCTATTTTCATCTGAAATTATCCCAAATTTTAAAATAAAGGAGAAATAAAAAATGTTCATTGGTTCTAATACACCGTATTTTGATCTTCTCGGAACTATTTTAGGAACTATGATCATCTTTATTTCGTTAATCATGTTTGAACAACGTGTAATTACAGGTGGAAAAGAGACGACCGTCATTTTATACAGCGATGAAAAGGTGGCTTTCCACAACTTCATCCGAGTGATAAGTATTCTAAAACATTTAGGACACAAACAACTCTACATCGCAACTGATAAACAGTTGCAAGAAATACTCCATCCAACGATTGAGTACAAAAAAACCATAGTAGGAGCAAAACCATGAAAGGTGCCACCAACCCTCAGAGTTTCGACAATATCGTTCGCAACGTATTCGCCCCGATCTATCCCGTAATTGCCGAACAGATCAAAAACCTCACTTTTATTACGCAGGGGCGATGCCTCGATGCAGGATGCGGTACGGGAGCATTGGGGATCGCTCTTGCGAACATTACCGATTTGCATATCAGTTTTTTTGACCAATCCGAAGAGATGCTGAACCTTGCATCTGGGTACGCCGCTTCAAATAATCTCAGTGAACGGAGCACTTTTATCCGTGGTGATATTCATGACATTCCGTTGATTGATGAAGATGTCCACCTCGTTATTAGTCGTGGATCATCCCCTTTTTGGGAAGACTGGCACCAAGCCTATAGTGAAATCCTCCGTATCCTCAAGCCGGGAGGAATGGCGTATATCGGCGGTGGATTCGGTAATGCCGAGCTTCGTGAGCGCATCGTTAAAACTATGAGTGAAAACAACCCCGACTGGCGCAATTCGTTCAAAGATCGAATTAAACCTGAGCGGGAAGCATTACCGAATATTCTCAGTGCACTCAAACCTACTAAGTTTGATATTAT
>NZ_JAHFAQ010000090.1:0-1551 GCF_023250475.1 Sulfuricurvum sp.
TGAGAGCCGCAGGGGTATAATCGGCCAATGAGATCATGATCGGGTTCTCTTTGGGCAATTCAACGCGATGGCTTATGGAGAGGTAGAATGCCGCACTCACAACCGCTATATGTACGAGGAGTGAAGCGGCAAATGATTTGACTTTTAAGATGCCGTTATTATGTTGTATCTTATTTGATATAACGATAGGATTAAAAAAAATCATCATTTTCCCCATATAGCCGAATAGGGATGTCTCTCGATCGGAGCGACGGTCGTTCGGCGGTTGATCATACGGATGGAGAGCGGTTCTATCCAGTTCCAAAATTCTTCGATACATCCGATCGGCATACCTAAATCATGAATCGTTTTTTTGTACATCATGAGCCAGATTTCACGCCCTTTTTCATCGATGGTAATATGAAAATGGCGCATACGAAGGGCAGGGTGCCCATGTACGGGAGTGTACGCTTTTTCTCCGCCGAGCGCTTCGACGAAAAAATCTGCGGTCTTGTCGGTGGCAAACTCGAACGCCCTGTCATCGGAGGGAAACAGATTTCCGATAGCACTTTTACGCAGCAGACCGTGATGATAGCGGACCATTTTGCGGATATTATCCTCTCCCCACTGCTGGTAAAGGAGGATCGTCGGAAACGGTACTTCGGGATAAATAAAATCGATTTTGGCTTCTGCCGTCTGTGTCTCGGTGCTGGCGCTTTGGAACGGTTTGGTTCCGCAGGCACTGAACTGTGAAACCGGTTTGCCCTCAGACATTAAGTGTGTCATCTCTTATCCTTTAAAAACGGTAATTGGCTTCTAAACGCAATTCGTTGTTGGAGGTATCATTTTTGATCCCCTCAGAAGGGCCTCCGGAATTTCCGGCAATGTTTTGTCCCACAACATCGTTATTCTGAATCATGTAACGGGCTTTCAACTCCAGCCCTTTGATACTGGCGACTTTGTAGAGTCCGTCGATATTCCACTGGTGGGTGTCTCCGTTACCGTAATAACGCTGCGTTTGACCCTGATAGCCGATTTTAGTCGTATCACGGTTGTAATAACTGTAACTGACCAATGCGCTGAATCCGGAAATAAGAGTGTTGAAGTCATAATCAAACTGCGCTTTGTACGATTTGGTATTGGCATTCCAATCGGTCTGCGTCATGGAACGGGTATATCCGTCCGTCGGGAATCCGCGCCACGGAGCGATCAAATCACCCTCTCCGTCAGTATGCGAATAGGCAAGCAACAGTTTGGATGCTCCGTAGTTCACAACAGTACGAAGGGCGTACATATAGGTATCGACACGGTTATCGCTGTCCCCTTTGAAACGGACTTTTGCGTTTCCTCCGGTCGGAGAGGTTGCCGTAACGGCACCGGCCGAATAAATAGAGGAGGCATCTTTAGGTTTGATAATATCTCCCGCCCCCTGGTCAAACTGCTGCATATAACGTCCGCCGAGGGTAATAATCGTATCTCCGGCTTCAAACGCATAATTGGCTTCAACCATCCCCTGATCGACGATATCATCCCAATGCATTCCCCACGCCTGAAGTTCAAGGGAATCGATGG
>NZ_JAHFAQ010000090.1:1561-9220 GCF_023250475.1 Sulfuricurvum sp.
GGCAGGTGCGGAATCCTGTCCGTACAGGTTTTGGACGTTGTTGATATCCGGATTCGGTAACGTGTCGTTAATCGCTTTGGTAACGGTGTAATGAGTACGATAGTAGTTTTTAATCGCATCCGGTGTGTCTCCCGTATCGGCCATTGAGCCGAAATAGGTCATACCGCGCTCTTTGATCTTATCGGCATAATCGAGCTGAACGGTCGTATTGGCAAGATCGTTGGAAATCGCCTGATATCCTTCGATAGCAATCGGAATCATTTTGGTATCATTGGGGGTGATCCACGGGTTGCTCATCAAAAATCGACCCCCTTTGATCGATGATTTGGCGATATCGTATTGGAGATACGCCTGGGCTAGAACGTTAAATCCCTGTCCGTATTCCGTTGCCGCTCCGGGACCGCGCGCAAACAGGTCTGATGCCGTCGTATTTTTCGCATATCCCGCATAGATGCCGTTATTATCGTCGCTCATACCGCTTAGTCCTCGGGTCGTATACATTCCAGCTCCGACGCTGAAACCGCGGAAAGGGGCACTTTTATAAATCAAACTTCCCCCGATAGCCATCCCTTCGCTGTCGCCGTCAGGTTTGGTATTGGTGTTGGACGGGTTGGGTACAGTCCCCAAATTCCATCCATCATTATCATCCCAGTTCGTATTGAAATATTGCATACGAATGCGAGCTTCGAGTTTTCCTTCCGTAAAGGCACGGGTCAAATCATCTTCCGCTTGAGCTAAGATAGATGCTCCCAAAATAAGTGCGGCGGCAATGCTGAGTTTTGTCATAAAGTATCCTTATTTTTTAGCAGGTAAGCCATACCCGCTCGCTTTCAAGATGGCTAACGCTTTAGGGGAAGAGATAAACCGGATGAATTTTTTAGCCGCGATCTGGTTTTCAGGTGAGCCGTTTTTGAGTCCCACCATCGCCTGATCGATCGTGTTGTACGATTTCGGATCGATTTCAATCCATTTTCCGACATTTTTCATCTCTGGGCTGAGGACGATTGATTTTGCCATAAAGCCCACATCGACTGCTTTCGTCGTGACATAGCTGCCCACTTGCGAAATTGATTCTGCGGTTACGATTTTTGGTACTGCCGAATCGGCTATTTTGTAATAGCGCATTGCATTCATTGCTTCTGTACCGTAAGGGGCGGTTTTGGGATTGGCAATGGCAATCTTTTTGACTGACGGATCGGCTACGATAGCGATTCCCTTAGAGAGATCGGCACCGGTATCACTCCATAAAATGAGTGTTCCGTAGGCATAGATTTGAGCGGGAGTTGTCGTGTATCCCCCTTGCACCAGTTTCGCAGGAAATTCGACATCTGCCGATAAAAAGGCATCATACGGTGCACCGCTCATAATTTGCTGTGTCAGTTTTCCCGACGCGCCGGTGATGATTTTGACATCGATCCCGCTTTCATCACTAAACGCTTTGGCGATATCGGTTATCGCGTATTTCATATTGGCCGCAGCGGCAACGGTGATCGTTTGGGCAGCCATTGCCGAAGCAAAGGCGAGAGAGGCGAATAATAGTGTCAACAGTTTCATCAAGGCTCCTTTTACAACATGCCGATAATGACACTTGAGGCTTTGAAGATCGCATAGACTTCATCCCCTTGTTTCATCATCAGCTCTTCGCACGATTCATTGGTTATTATCGCTGTGAGAGTAGTGTTTCCGATATTCATTTTGATCTCGGCGTTTACCGCCCCTTTGATAACGTCGCTCACGGTAGCGGCGAGGACATTGCGTGCGCTGATACGGGTAGGTTTGGTTTTTGCCAAAATAATCGAACTCGATTTGATCAGGGCATAGGCACTGCTCCCGATCGTGATTTCAAGATTTTTAACCGATTCATTGGTAATCGTAGCGACGAGTTTTTCAGAACCGAGGGAGAGGATGAGTTCGGAATTGACGGCACCGGTAATAACCGAATCGACCGTACCGTAGAGGGTGTTGCGGGCAGAGGTTAACATAAAAGACTCCTTGTATCTGTTTTGATATAATGATAAACACAAACCAAACATTGCAAAAACGGTTCACGGAAAAACGCGACAATTTCGTTATGTTTTGTAAGATATAACGAAATTATAGAGAAAAAGGCTTAAAGTTTGTAGGAGTATGATCTAAAAGTGTTATAGCCCGATAATAATATGACTTGGAGAGATCAGGGCGTAGGCGTTCATACCCTCGGAAAGTTTTTTAGTATCTTTGGGGTTCATGAGGGCGATAAGTTCGGTAAAAAGATCGAGTGCGAAGGTAATCTCATCCGTTTCGTCTTGGGATTCGATACGACTGATCGTCCCTTTGAGACAATTCAACGCTTCATCTGCTTTAGGGGGAGCGGTAACGATGCTCACGTCGCTCGATTTGATGATGGCGTAGAGATCACATCCGACACTAAGCCCCATGTTTTTAATCGATTTGAGGGTAATAACCGATTTGATCGTATGGCTTCCCGTCAACGAGAGGGTGAGGACACCGTTAAGACCTCTCTCTTCGATGCTTAGAAGAGTCGCCGGGAGCTGATTGCGCGCACTGGTGGTGAGAAAGGTACGGCTGAGGATGCGGGCGAGACGTTCGGGATCGTCTCCCGCTTCGGCGAAACGGTCGATAAACTGGCGGTGAAGCTCATTGAAGCGGTGAAACGTCGCGATGAGTTCGCGGGCGTAGGGGGTGAGTTTCGTCCCTCCGCCCCCTTTGCCGCCCGTTAATCGCTCTATCAGGGGCTGATCGGCGAGTGCGTTCATCCCGTTGATCCGCTCCCACGCCGCCTTGTAGCTCATTTTCATCTCTTTGGCGGCGGCATTGATCGATCCGGTCTTATCGATCCGCTCCAGCAGTTCGATCCGTCCCGCACCTAAAAAGCTTTGTCCCTCTTTGGTAAGCCAAAAACGTCCGTCGATCTGCATCAGAGGGAGAAACTGTGTTTCATCGGCACTTCGATCTCATTGTGAGAGAATGCACCGTGTATAAAAAGATAATTGGCCAATACCCCTTGCGCCAAAAGCATATCGGAGCCGTCTTTGTAGGGGAGGGCGCTGATTTTGACTTCACGCAGAAAGGGGGTCTCTTTGCCGTAAATAACATCGACGGCCCCTTTCGCATCGGATAAGAGTTCGCTCAGCAGCGCTCTAGGGATCGGCAATTCATCATCGCTCAGCCCCGCGGAAGTGGTGTTGATGATGAGATCGTACCGTGCGGCGGTAAAATCGTCCCAGCTGTACGCGTCAAAACCGCCGTTTTTGAAATACTCCAGCCGTCCGGAGGAGCGGTTGAGGATAGTCGGGGTGATATGCCCTTGATGCAGTGCGATAGAGAGGGCGCGTGCCGTTCCTCCCGCTCCGAGAATCAATGCGGTTTGGATAGAACCGAATGATTGTATCGCGGACATAAAACCGTCAGCATCGGTGTTGTACCCGATCATGCGCCCATTTTCCAAGACGAGCGTATTGACCGCCTGAATCGTTTTGGCGATACCGCGCACTTCGTCGCATTGCGCATAGGCGGCTTCTTTGTGGGGGACGGTGACGTTGGCACCGCTGAGGGCTTTGGCAAAAAAAACGTCGCGCAGCTGCGAGCCGTCGCTTAGGCGGGTACGGCTGTAGCACGCATCGATATTGAGCGCTTTAAAAACGCAGTTGTGCATCAGCGGGGAGCGCGAGTGGCTCACCGGATCACCGAAAATAGTAAAGAGATTCATTTAGGGGAAACCAGATCATCCAGTGTGCTCATCAGAGCGCCGAGTTTGTTGGTCACTTCGAGGTATTCGAGTTCATGCACCGAATCGGCAACGACACCCGCACCCGCTTGGAGAACAACATAATCGGGTTTGATAAGGGCGGTACGGATCGTGATGGCACTGTCCATGTTGCCGTCAAATCCGAAATAGCCGATGGTTCCGCTGTAAAATCCCCGTTTAACCCCTTCAAATTGCGCGATAAGCTCCATCGCACGGATTTTCGGAGCACCCGTCATCGTACCCGCCGTAAATGTCGCGGCGAGGAGATCGAACATATCTTTATCCTCTGCGATTTGGGCGTGGACATCGGAGACGATATGCATGACATGAGAATAGCGCTCGACATGCATCATCTCTTCCACCCGAACGGTTCCCGTTTTGGCAACCCGTCCGACATCGTTGCGTCCCAGATCGATCAGCATCAGGTGTTCGGATAGTTCTTTCGGATCGGAGAGAAGCTCCTCTTCGAGTTCCAAATCGCGCTGTTTGGTTCCGCCTCGTTTACGGGTTCCGGCGATCGGACGAAGGAGGATGTCACCGTCACTGAGACGTACCATCACCTCCGGAGAACTGCCGACGATGCTAAAATCTTCATACTCCATCAAATACATATACGGAGAGGGATTTTTGAGTCTTAAAATACGGTAAAAGCTGAACGGATCGATATGGGCATGGCGGATATAGCGGTTCGTCATCAGGATTTGAAATACGTCGCCGCTGAGAATCATCTTTTTGGACTCATCCACCATCGAGAAAAACTTCTCTTTCGAGAAGATAAATTCTCCCCCTTTGTCCTCTTGTATCGGCTTAAGCGGAGTGTAGCTATAGGGAGATTTGAGAACAGCCTCTATCTCTTCAAAACGTCCGATCATCGACTCGACACAGCTGAGCATCGTAATCGTTGCATTTTTATGCGAAACGACGAGGGCGAGTTTCGGGAGGATCAGATCCATATCGGGGATATCGGTTTGATCCTCCAGCTGGCTCATAGACGCTTCAAGGACATGTTCAAAAACCTGTACCATATCGTATCCGATATAGCCGATGAACCCGTCGATATAGCCGACATTCAGTTCGCGTGCTTTCTCACGATAGGCGGATTGATCGAGTGCGGCGTAATACTCTTTTAAAAATTCAAACGGAGAGAGGGTAAGCGAATGGCTATCTCCCTTTTCATCGATGTACGTTGTTATTTTATTACGATACGTGAGGCGTTCGCGTGCACCGATAACGATGATGGTGTAGTTTCCGTCACTGTTGCCGGCACTTTCAAATAGAAAACTGACTTCGGAGGGGAAAAGGCTTTTGGCCTTTTCGTAGACGGCTATGGGAGCAAATTGATCGAGAGAAAAATGGCGTGAAGAGATCACGTTACCCCTTTGTTATGTATGCGCCGGATTCGATGTTGCGTTTAACGTTTCCTAAGACATCCCGTGCTGCTTTTTCACCTTGGAACGGTCCGACCATCACTTTTGTAGCGGCTCCGGAAGGAACGGTTGTGTATTTAAGGCCGCTGGCATTGAGGCGATCGAAAAGGGCTTTGTTCGGCTCTTTGGAGAATGAACCTACTTGAATGTAATAGGTTCCGGTTGTATCAACGGCTTTGGGAGCAGCTTTAGGTGCTGCCTCCGCAGTTGCTTTTGCCGGTTCAGCCGCTGTTTTATCCGCAGCTTTCTCTGCCGGTTTTTGAACAGGTTCTGTAGCAGGCTTCGGTGCTGCTGCCACTGTTTTTTGGGCTACAGGAGCTTTTTTGGCCTCTGTCGGCTTCACGGTTTTAATAGTCGGCGTATTGACGACCGGCTGAGCAAATTTTTGAGTGGTTTGAACCGCAGGTTTAGGGGCAGCTTTTACCGGAGCGCTAGCGGGAACGCTTTGCACAGCCGGCTTGGTTTGCTGCTGAGGAGCACTCGGCTGCACGGCGGCCGGTGATGAGGATTGAACGACATGCTCCGGCGGAGGGGTGTTTTGAAACGACTCTTGTTTGATTTTTTGGGCGATTTGTCCCAAATCCTGAGGGGCGGACGGTGTAGTTGCCGCTGCTGCCGCTGTCGTATTGGAACCTTCTTGAATAACTTCAACCGGCTCAAAAAGAGGATCATTCGTAATCTCAGTCGGTGACGTCGGTGCAGGCGGAACTACGGCTTGCGGCGGCTGTGCATCACTTTGAGTTTTGAGCGAATTCATAATTACTAAAACAATAATGAGGATAAGGGTCAGAGCGGCAATCGCCAACAGCAATTTTTTACTGTTGGAGTTTGATCCGCCTTTGCTTAGAATGATGTCGTTGAGTTCATTTTTTTCTTCCATTGAAGTGCCGTTCCTTATAAGAGTAGATAGTGCTTATCGAATTTACATATGTTTCGACCACGAAGCACCGCGCTCTTTAGCGTACACTTCGTAGGGAAGATTGAGAATGTTGTATTCCATCGGTAAATCTAACGAGGGAAACATTCGCCACTGTTTCGGTTGCTTTGCGGCAAGTTTCATCGAAATCATTTTACCCAGTTGATTGGCTTCTTGTAAAGTCGTATGCCCTTTATGGATATAAACGTGCAGATGGCCGGGTGTTTTGGTCTCAAAAGCGGTAAAATTGATAAATCCCTCTTCTCTAAGAAGAAGTTGGGCTTTGTGATAAAAGCGCTGAGGATCGGTGCCGTTGTAATCGATAACGATATTTTCCACTTTTTCAAATTTATTAATCAGTGAATGGGCAACGGTGATCTGTTTTTTGAGATGCTGATCGATAATCGCCTGTGTGAGGGTTTTATCGATTTTTTCATATTTATTAAAAAATGTACGCCCTTTGAAATCGATTTTATCGACGACGGTGTCATGTTTCAGCCAGTAATGGTCTGAAATCATTTTAATCAGCTTTATATCCATCGAGGTCATACAGGGTACCTTTTGCTTAATATGTCGGTCGGTCGTAAATAACGAAATTTTTAGCCAGTGCTTTGAGCTCTTCTTTGATAGCGGCTTGTTTTCCCTCATTTTCGATATCGTCTAAAACGTCGGCAATACGGTTGGCAATGAGTTCAAACTCTTTCTCTTTCATTCCGCGTGACGTTAGAGCAGGGCTTCCGATACGGACACCTGAGGTGACGAACGGAGAGCGCGTTTCACCCGGAACGGTGTTTTTGTTAACGGTGATTCCCGCACGTCCGAGCGCGGCATCGGCATCTTTTCCGCTGAACGGTTTGTTGAGGAATGAGACGAGGACGAGATGATTGTCTGTTCCGCCGCTGACGATATCATAACCGCGTTTCATAAGTACGTCTGCAAGGACGGCGGCGTTCGCTTTGACTTGCTTGGCGTATACTTTCCACTCAGGAGAGAGGTTGAATTTGAATCCGACCGCTTTTGCCGCGATTACGTGTACCAACGGACCACCCTGAAGAGCAGGGAAGATAGCCGAGTTGATCTTTTTCGCAATCTCTTCATCATTCGTCATAATCATACCGCCGCGAGGACCTGCGAGCGTTTTATGGGTTGTCGTCGTTACGACATCCGCATACGGGAACGGGCTAGGGTGCTCACCGGCACAGACAAGACCTGCGATGTGGGCGATATCGGCAAATAAAAGTGCTCCGACCGCATCGGCGATTTCACGGAATTTTTTGAAATCGATTTCACGAGCATAGGCTGAAGCACCGCAGACGATGATTTTCGGTTGAACGATTTTAGCGATGTCGAGGACACGCTCATAGTTGATACGTCCGTCAAGTTCGACACCGTACGAGAAGCTGTGGTAGTTTTTACCTGAAAAGCTTACTTTTGAACCGTGTGTCAAATGTCCGCCGTGGCTGAGATCCATACCGAGGAGTTTGTCTCCCGCTTGAAGCAACGCCGCATAAACGGCACCGTTTGCCGATGAACCCGAGTGCGGCTGAACGTTGGCAAATTTGCATCCG
>NZ_JAHFAQ010000091.1 GCF_023250475.1 Sulfuricurvum sp.
GATTTGTGGGGATTGATCTTCATCGGGATGAGATACTTCGCCATCAGGCTCGCCGAGAGGAGCGATTTGAGGAGCATCGTTTTACCCCCCGCGTTCACCCCCGTAATCATCAGGAGGTTGGAGCGAAAATCGACGCTGATCGGTTTGGGTTTATGGATGGCGGGATGGGAAAATTCTTCGAGAACAATATCGGTGTTGTTTTGGGGTTTGAGGATCGCAAAATCGCGTGCTCGGGCAAACAATACCCGCGCTTGGTAGTGATCGTATCGGTCGAACTCGCGGTCACAAAAGCCGATGAAGGGGACGAGGTTGGAGAGTTTTGCACTGAAACGCTTCGCATACTCATAAAGCTTGGTTTCCCTCTCTTGTAATACATAACGCAACTGCTCTTTCGAGCGGAGCACCGAATCGGGGGCAACGTAGAAAAATCCCGCTCCCGTCCGCCCGACGACGGAGCCTTTGAGGACGTGGTTGAACCCGCCGCGCACCAAAAGGGTCTCTTCATCGTTGATATAGTGGATTTGGGTATCGACGAGATAGGGGGCGAGTTTTTGGGTATGGAACAGCCGCTTTATTGACTCGTTGATCTCGGTTTTGATCGCTTTGATCCGCTGCGCGATTTTATAGAGTTCCTCATCTTTTGACTCGACAAAATTCCCCTCATGATCGAAATACTCATCGATCTCACTGAACACTTCAGGGATGATGATCGTCCCCATCCATTCGCCAATGATCCCTGCGAACTCGTGGTTACGCATCAGACGAAAATAGCGTACGACTTTGAGAAGTTCGTGGATCTCTTCGAACCGCAAAACCCCCTGCTTTTTGAGGTGGTTGATGATAGACTCAAAAGCTACACTCTTCGGCGGGGCTTTGAACTCCAACGCATCAAGGGCTTGAATATAGCGGTAATGCCGTTCCTGATCTCCGGGGATTGCAATGTTTTGCTCGCGTGAAAAGAACTGTTCCAGCGAGGAGATATGAGGGAGGAGATCGAGCTTACCGAAAAGCTCGGCTAGATTAGCGGAAAGTGAACTCATTGACCGTTAAATCTCACTTGGTTCCCCGTAGCTGATAGGTCAAATCCCCTGCCCCGAATCCAACGATGAGATCGTGATCGTACGTTTGAACCACGTCATCGCCGATAATGGATTCGATGGTATCTCCTGCACGGTGAAGTTTGTCGCTCATCGTGAGATTATAGTGTCCGAAACGCCCTGCAAAATCGATCTCACGCGGCTCTTCGCTCGCCGCCCAAACCGGGAGAATCACGAGTTCGGCACACCCTTCGAAACACGCAACAAACGCATCGAGATTATCAATGGTACGGGAGTATTTGTGCGGCTGCCAAATGGCAATAATGCGTTTGAACCCTTTGAGTTCCGCATAAATTTTGAGTGATTCCATTGTCGCTTTGATCTCCGTCGGATGGTGGGCGTAATCGTCGATGATAACGCGGTCTGACCCTTTAAAAATTACGTCAAATCGTTTTTTGATCCCTTTGAAATGGAGGATATTCGCACGGATTGCCGCTATGCTCATGGTCTGAGCCGCCGCCAAGATCGCCAAAGAGGCATCCATTGCGATATGTTCACCAAATCCCCACACTTCGAACTCACCCATGTTTTTGAGGGTAAAGCGGGTATACGGCTCATCGTCAATGAGGGTATAGTGGATATTGGTGATATCTTGACTCGGGAAGAGGCGTATAGCATCGCAGGTGAGCGTCGCCATAAAAGGGTCTTCCGCATTGATAATTCGGATCGGTGCCATCTCAACGAAACGGCTGTAGGCATTATGGAATTCATCAATATTGTAATGGTAATACTCCATGTGTTCCGGTTCGGCATTCGTGACAATCGAACAATACGGGTTGGAGTTCAAAAAGCTTCCATCAGACTCATCCGCTTCAAAGAGCATAACGTCGGTACTGCCGTCATAGCGGACGTTGGAGCCGAAATCTTTCGATTCCGCACCGATGATCGCGCTTCCGCTCATGATCGAAGCCAAAATCGCCGTCGTGGTACTTTTGCCGTGTGCTCCGCATACCGCGTACACTTTTTTCTCTTTGAGGATACGCAAAAGGGCGTCACGGCGATGCAATACGTCGATCCCTCTGTTTTTGGCTTCGATTACTTCAACATTCGTGTCACGGATAATTGCCGAGTGAATCACCAAATCGCATCCTTGAGGGATATTTGCCGCATCGTGTCCGATAAATACTTTGATTCCGCGATCAAGGAGACGCTGGGTGATATGGGTCGCTTTCATATCCGAACCGCTTACCTCATGGCCGCTAAAACGCATATATTTGGCTAATCCTGAAATGCCGATCCCGCCGATCCCGATAAAATGGATTTTCATGCTTCGATCCCCTTTTTGAAAAAACTGATATAAAATTTCCCGCCGTTTTGAGTTGCGGCCATATCAACGTATTCGTCGATAAAATCATCAAACGGAATTTGTGCGTCACACCCTGCACGGTGGACTTTCATCGCTTCACTGAACATTTCATCATTACTGATTCCGCCGAGCACTTCAAACAATGCGCTTGCATCCGTTGCGCTCCCAGCACTGTAGTGTTCGATCGCGTATTCGTATAAAGCTCGGAGCGTCGCGAAATCCTGCACTTCATTCATATCGAGTTTTTCTAGATTTTCCAACGCATTCGTCAGACGCTCCAATGCTAAATCGAGGATATTGGCATAATAGGCCATCAGCGTATCTTCATCAAAGCTATCGTGCGCCTGTGCTTCAAGAACGTATAACGAAGCGATGTCCCCTTCGCTTTGCGCCTGGAAAATTTTATCTTTTAACTCTTTCATGACAGTGCCTCCTTCAGGCGATTAAGTGCTTGGATCGTACGAACCGTCTCTTCAACGAGGGCGATACGGATATAGCCGATCCCCGGATTTTCCCCCGATACATCCTCCCGTGCCAAAAACTCCCCCGGCAATACCTTGACATTATAATCGCGATAGAGCCTTTGGGTAAATTCAAGCGCGTTGTCTACTTTGAGCCAGAGATAAAAGGTTGCATCCGAAGTTCCGATTCCCAGAATTTCCTGCGCCGCTTTGAAATTTTCAGCGTATACCGCGCGCGCTTTCGCCACATGGTACTCATCCGCCCACGCCATCGCCGAAGCCGCTTGGAGAGGCAAAGGCGAAGCGCATCCGACATACGTTCGATACTGAGCGTACCCTTTTAATATTTCCGCATCCCCCGCGATAAATCCGCTTCGAAGTCCCGGAGCGGAAGAGCGTTTGGAGATCGAGTTGATGACAAGAACGTTTTTAAATGACGTATTACCGACATAGACCGACGCTTCAAGAAGAGAGGGAACTTTCTGATCGGTATAAATCTCACTGTAGCACTCGTCGTTGATAAGACAGAAATTATGTTTGAGAGCAAGCTTCACCCATTGCCCAAGCTCTTCGAGGCTAAGTACCGACGCCGTCGGATTGTTCGGAAAATTGAGAATCACCAAATCACATTCGGCAAGCTCCGCTTCGTTGACAATCGGTTTGAAGCCGTTTTTCTCAGTCAAATTAAGATGGATAACACGCGCGCGTGATGCGATTGCCGCACCCTCATAAATTTGATAAAACGGATTGGTGTAGGCCATGACTGGGTTTTGTTTATCAAACAGATAATATTGGGGAAAATTAAAAAGTACTTCCCGCGTCCCGAACGAACTGATTAACTCATTCGTTCCCAATTTCACCCCGAAACGGCGTTCTACAAAACCGCGCATCGAGTCGTTCAAATATGCTTCACCTGCCGTTTTGGGATAGCGGCGAAGTTCTTCAGAGTGTTTTGCCAATGACTTTTGGATAAACGCGGGAGTCTCAAACTGCGGTTCACCGATGGTCAAGGCGATCGGTGAATAGGCACTGTTAGGGGTAATCCCCTCTAAAAGGGAAGTGAGTTTTTCAAATGGGTAGGGTTCAAAATGCAAAGGACGGTCTTTGTAATGGAATTTATTGTTATATTATAGCGTCCTCGTGCTGTAATTCAATTATAGTTAATGCTCAATTATGATGATATCCATCTCATTGACTATTCTGCCATACCATTAAACATTACTTTGTCTCGCCAAAACCATCAATAATTTCTTCGTTATATACAGTATCCATACAAGAGAAAGAACGTAATGAAAGTGAGACCAATGTAACGGATTTAAATTCATTGCAAAGAGTCCAAGAACTGGTATCAGCAACAAAATTTGTAAAAAATAATAGATGAAAGGTTTAATATAACTCTTCTGCCGACGTTCACATATGCAGTTGCTTTTACCGTTTCCGTAGCCCTGCTCGTTTTGATTTAAAGTATAATTTTTCATACTGGAAAGCCTTTGCATTTTTGTTATTTATGCTATTTACTTCAAATATATGAAAAAATAATACTACAATCAACTTAAATTATTATATATTTTTATATGTTAATTTTACCTCATTATCGATCTAACTGGATAAATAAGTCCATTAATATTTCTTTTCATTTACTATTTGACAACCTCTTTTTTTGCAGCAGGCATCCGATCTTCCGTTCCATCAACCATTCTCTCAAAATCTTTGATCGTGTGTTTGCTGATAACCATATAACGTCCCAACGCCATCGCGTTATCTCCTGAAGATGCGTGCTTACGATCAATCGTAAACGCCATCGCATATCCCGTTTTTTTGGCATCTATGAGTAAAGCATCATCGTAAATACCGAATACCCATGCAAGATATTTGACCTCATGTCCCATATGCTCTTCAAGTTTTTTCTTTGCACCGCCAAGCTGTTTATCGACGAACTTAGCATACTCTTCGCTTGAGAGTTTCTTCTTCTCGTGTTTAAAATTCGGATGCCAATAGGTATGGGATTCGACATGAAACAGTTTCGTCGTCTCTAATTCAGTGAGCTGTTCCCATGTCATGGCATATTTAGCATTCGAGATCGCACTCGGATAGATAAACAGAGTGACAGGGATTTTGTATTTTTTGACGATAGGAGCCATATCGCTGTAGACGCTTTTGTGTCCGTCATCGACCGTAATCACGACCGATTTGGCAGGGATCGATTTGATTTTACCCTCCATATACTGCATTGCCGTATCAAGAGGAATCACCGTATAACCGTTTGTTTTAAGCCACTCCATCTGTTCACCGAATACGTGAGTTTTAATACTCATTGAATCGAGGTCTCCACTGCTAAAACGGTGATAACATAACACGGGAACTTTTTTAGGAGTTACCGCACCCCACAAAGAACCTACCAAAACCGCAACCGTCAAAATCAATCGGAACATACCCACTAAGAAACCCTTCTGAATAAAAATCGGCGGATTATAGCGCATATAATCTCCTTAATTATTAACATTATTAACAAATTTCCCTTGACTTTATACGTTCAAATAAAATACAATTCGCCTAATTAGTTGCATAGTCAACTATTTAGGAGATTTCTATGAAGCGATGCGAATGTCCGGTTGACGAATCACTCGGTTGTCTGACCAACCATGCCGCCTATACCGCACGCACCTATCTCACCCGTCAATTGGCCCTAAACGGTATAGATATGACGATTGAGCAGTTTAAAGTGATGGTGGTACTGTGGCAAGAGAAAAGCTCGACTCAGCAATATATTGCCGATTTCGTCGGTAAAGACAAAACGTCTATTACCCGTCTTATTGCAGGATTGGAAAAACGTTCTTTAATTCAGCGTGTCACCGACAAAACCGATAAACGGTGCAATCTCGTCACCCTGACAGCACAAGGTGTTGCTCTCGAAAAACCGACTATGGACGTTTTAACCCGAGCCAATGATGCTTTGCATAAAGAGTTTAACCCCGAAGAACTTGCTATCACTTTGCGTGTCTTAAAACAGATGTGCCAACACCTCCACAACCCTACAAAGGAAAACGTATGAACCGACTCACCACGATTGCGCTATCAAGTGCTTTAATCATTGCTATCAGCGGATGTGAACGTCCCAAAGCCGCAGGGATGGAAAAACCGCCAGAGGGGCCTATCCCCCTAACAACAACCGAAGTCAAAACGGGTGATTTTCCGGCTATCCTCCAAGCAACAGGACAGACGCAAGCCTTTAATACGGTACAGGTTTTCGCACGGGTCAGCGGATATCTCCAAAAACGAGCCTATGTTGAAGGTTCCGCCGTTGTCAAAGGGCAAACTCTGTTTGTTATCGATCCGTCGGATTTACAAAACTCGCTTCAAAATGCCAAAGCAGCCTATGAACTTGCATCCGCAAACTATACCAACGCCAAAGCGGTATTGAACCGTATCAAACCTCTCGCCGAAGCCAATGCTGCCAGCCAACAAGAGCTCGATACCGCAACCGCAAACGAGCGTAATACTGCGGCGGCTCTGTCTGCGGCTAAAGCCTCTTTGGAACAAGCCAAACTTAACCTCAGCTATACCGTAATCAAAGCTCCGATGAGCGGATTTGTCGATAAGTCAAAAGTGGATGTCGGTACGTACATTGCGGCAGGAGCCAATGGACTCTTAACAACGGTATACCAAACCGATCCGATGTACGTCAACTTTACCTTCAGTGAAAATGAAAAACTTGCTCGACAAAATGCAATTGCGGCAGGCCGCCTCAGCGCACCTAAAGATGGGAAATACACTATTGAGCTTACGCTCAGTGACGGAACGACATTAGCCCGAAAAGGCTCTATCAACTTCGTCGCGCCGTTTGTCGATTCGACTACCGGAAACATCACTTACCGTGCCGAAATCGATAACAGCGACCATAAACTCCTTCCGGGACAGTTTGTCCAAGTCAAAGTTAAAGGGATGGAGTGGAAAAACACCCTCTACGTTCCCCAAAAAACTCTACTGACTGGGGAAAAAGGGAAATTCGTATACGCTATTGAAGCCAACAATACCGTTAGCCCAAAACCGGTTGTAGCGGGAGAATGGGTAGGCGAAAATATCCTGATCGAGAGCGGTGTCAATGCCGGAGATAAAATCGCCGCAGATTCATTGCCTAAACTCAAACCGGGGGCGGAAGTCATTCCGAACGGTAAAAAATAATGTTTTCTAAATATTTTATCAATCGTCCCGTTTTATCGGCTGTTATCGCGATGATCATCATGCTGTTAGGATTTGTGGCGATTAAAACGCTGCCGATCTCACAGCTGCCGAATCTCACCCCGCCTACCGTTGTCGTTTCGGCACAGTATCCGGGTGCCGATGCGCAAACCATCGCAAACAATATTCTCACCCCTCTCGAATCACAGATTTCCGGAGCGGATGGATTGATGTACATGTCTTCCAAAGCGGCAGCCCTTCCGGGAAGCGCTACGATTACGTGTACCTTTAACATCGGTGTAAACCAAGACATGGCTGCAGTCGATGTCCAAAACCGAATCAACTCAGTGTTAGCGCAACTTCCTCAAACGACGCGTGATCTTGGGATAACCGTACAGAAAAAAACCTCCGATATCTTACTCATTGTTGCCATCACTTCTCCCGATGGAAGCTACGATGCGACGGGGATCAGCAACTATATCTCCGCCAATCTTCTCGATGAGATTAAAAAAATCCCCGGAGCGGGGAGAAGCCAGATTTTCGGTCAACGCGACTATGCGATGCGCGTCTGGCTCAATCCTGACAAAATGGCATCACTGGGGGTAAGCACCTCTGAAATCGCCGCTGCGATTAAAGATCAAAACCTCCAAGTCTCCCCGGGACGTTTAGGGCAGGCTCCGACCAATGATGAGCAGATGTGGACGATGCAGCTCACCTCAAAAGGGCGTTTCTCAACAGCCGAAGAGTTCCAAAACATCATTATTCGCGCCAAAAATGACGGTTCAATGATAAGACTGCATGATGTCGCCCGTGTAGAACTCGGCAGTCAAAACTATGAATTTTTCGGACGGGTTAACGGTAAACCTGCGGCCATGATCGGAATTTTTGCCGATACCAACGCCAATGCGCTCGATACCTCTGCCGCCGTTGCCGCCAAAATGGAGAAACTCTCCAAAAAATTCCCGAAAGGGATTGCGTATGACATTCCGTACGATACAACCGATTTCGTCAAAATATCGATCGAAGAGGTAATCTTTACCCTCCTTGCGTCGATCGTTTTGGTCAGTTTGGTTATTTATCTCTTTTTGCAAAGCTCCCGCGCAGCAATGATCCCGATCCTCTCGATCCCGATCTCTCTGACGGGTGCTTTTATCGGTATGTATCTTTTGGGATATTCCATTAATACTCTCACCCTCTTTGGACTGGTTCTGGCCATCGGTATCGTCGTCGATGATGCCATCGTAGTTATCGAAAATATGGAACGGATACTCCAACATGAAAAGCTTTCTCCCCGCGAAGCGGCGATCAAAGCGATGTCTCAAATCTCCGGTCCCGTTATTGCCATTGTATTGGTTATGTGTGCCGTATTTATCCCGGCAACCTTTTTGGGCGGTATGACGGGTCAGCTCTACAAGCAATTTGCCGCAACCATTGCCATCTCTGTTGTCTTCTCAGGGTTTATGGCGCTTACCTTTGCCCCTGCTATCGGTGCACTGATCCTGAAACATCATGAGAACGAACCGGCACGTTTTTTCCGATGGTTTAACCGCAAATTTGCAGCCATGACGGATAATTATGTCCGTCGATCCGGATTCATGATCCGCAAATCATTGATCTTCTTGGCTATCTATCTGTCCACATACTTTTTTATCGGATTTTTTCATAAGACTCTGCCGAGCGCCTTTTTACCGATGGAGGATCAGGGATACTTTATTACCAGTGTCAACCTTCCCGAAGGTGCCACCGCGAACCGTACATTAGAGGTTGTCAAGCAGGTAGAAGCCATTCTTAGCAAACAAGAAGGGATTTATAAATATACGGCTATCACAGGGCTTAATATTCTTACCTTTTCTCAAGAGCCCAACTCCGCCGTTATTTTTACCCGGCTAAAACCGTGGGCTGAACGCCCAACAAAAGAGTTGGCGGTTTTCGGGATTCTAGGTTCACTCGGACCGAAATTGGGAAGTATCAAAGAGGCAAAAGTATTTGCCATGCCTCCGCCGCCGATACGCGGAATGGGACCATCCGATATGTTCAGCCTGCGCCTTTGCAGCCGGGAGATAACGACTTTAACAAGCTCGCCAATGCTACCAATGCATTTGT
>NZ_JAHFAQ010000181.1 GCF_023250475.1 Sulfuricurvum sp.
AGATAGCAGCATCGTACTGATACGGCGATCCAGGTCTTGGGTATAAATATCGTTCATCACCTCCGATTTGGCGATGAACGCCATATCGTTCTGAAGGGTTTGAAGCGATTGATCAATTCTCTCTACCGTAAGGCTCAGCTGGGTATCCATCTCGTGGGTGATCGCATTGTGCTGCTCTTGGCGAAAGGAGTTCCCCATCAGAACCATCGTGAGCGCATAGGGGATAATACTGATCCCTAAAAAAAGGAGAATGGTTTTGAGTTTAAAACTCATATATGACCTTTACACTGGCATCCGCCATGGAAGAAGGAACGTATCCGATAGAGCCTTCCACATTTTGTACGAACGCCTTGATCGACTCATGCGATGGCTGAGTTATCGGCGGGCTGTTTCCTTGGAAGTGCTGTTTGACCCAATAGGCGTTTAACCGATCTCTTCCCATCCCTATAACCGCATTCTCAAAAGCGATGCGTGAAGGATCTTGCCCGACCAGATTGAGGGGAATAATTTTTTGATCTCCGACACTGTGGCGTTTTTGCAAATAGATATCCCGTATCTGATCCGCACTGAGGGCAGAGACAGCCGCTTTTTTAGAGATGATGATACTGTATTGGGCTCCGAAAACTGTCGAAACAAAAATAAAAAATAGAATAATTGTTTTCATCAGAAGAGCACCGATAAAGAGAATAGAGCACGATTCTCATCATGTTGAGAATGCCATTGATATTCCCCTTTGATGGAAATGGGATAGAGCGGACGATAGCTGTAGCCGAGGATAGCAATGTTGTCTTTATACTCCGTGTGATGATCGTTATAATACTCATATCTTCCAATTAATGCATGTTCGGGAGTATAGCGATACATCGCCTGTGCGTATCCTGCGAGAGCGTAATCGTCTTGGATATCGTTGTAGTCGCTTTTGGCAATTAAAGCCTCGGTCATTATTTGCCATTGGGTATCGTCGTATTTGAGGTTGGCCTCAATGAAACGGGTCCGCTGGTTGGTTTTGGTAATGTATTCTCCCACGCTCCCTCCGGTATTCCACTCCATCGAAAGCTCTTTTTCGAGGGAAAAACCGAAAAAATGGGTATTGGGAATATTGATATATTCTTCATCCAGATCGCGATTATTTTGTCCGAAAAGATGGTAACGCATCCCTTCGGTTTTCGGTACGTATCCGTTGATATCGATACCGGTGAGAAATTTCGGAAACAGCAGCATGCTGTAGAGAGGGCTCGAGGTGGTATCTCGCAAAACATTAATCGGTTCCATATTCCAATACCCGATCGGTGTGATCATTTTTCCGAAACGTATATTAAAATCATCGGACATCCATAGATCGCCGTAGAACCGTTCAGCATGAAATTTTTGACTGCCGTCTTCGGTGCCGTCGGTTAAATTTCTATGGTAAAAACCAACGGCTTCAAATTCCGCCAAATAGGAAAACATAGGATTGATATCGCCATAGGCCATAACCGCGACATCGTCAAGGGTAAAGGTATCGCTTTGGGAATTGGATTCAAATTCGGATGAAAAATAGCCGCCGACATTCAGATAATCGTTGACATGAACACCATGTCCTAATTCATAATCGTCTGCGTGTCCGATGGAGAGTAGTAGAAGTGAAAATAGCGATAGTAATCTCAGATACACGTAAAATCCTCAAGGCCCGGATCGATTTAATAAATCATTTAATCGTATCATAAAATTAAATAATGTTGGCTTTTACATCAGCTGTTGAGTTTGAATTCTAAGATAAGTTCGATCTCCATAGGCAAAGCATTCGTGAGGTTTTTTGGGATATTGATTCCCGAAGCGGAGGCTACGGCAGCTTTTACCGCAGTATAAAAAATTTCTTCTCCGTGCTGGACAGTGATGGCATTAATGGTTCCATCATCGGCGAGGTTAAAACGGACGCCTACCTCCCCTTCCATTCCTCTGCGCCGTGCGGCACTCGGGTAGCGAAGATGGTTTTGGATCGTTGAACGAAGCGCGGCAAAGAAGGCTTTTTTTTCTGCCGCGAGATCAATTTTTTGTTTCGGCTGAGTTTGGACGGCCTCTGCTGAAGTACTGTTTTGGGTCGTATATTGAGTCACTGTCGGTGCAGAAACTACGGGTGCGGGGGATGTGTTATTGGGTGCAGCATACGAGGCATCGGGCTTTGCTGTCAAAGTTTTGAGGGGAAGAATAGGTTGTATGGGTGAGGGCGTAATCGTTTCCGTTTCGGACAACGGTATGGAAATCTCGTGTTCTTTTTGGGCAGATTCGGAATCGGACAGAGATACGAGCATCATGCGCTGAAGAGGGATTTTCACCATCGGGGGCGAAGTGTGCATTTGCGACAGGACGAAAAAGGCCAATGAACCCATCAGGGAATGGAACATTAACGAGAGGAGAAAGGATTTGCGTGCGCTGGTCATAGATGTATCCATCCTTTAAAAATAGCGATACCGACTCCTGCGAGGAGGATTGGTGCCGTATGCGAGAGAAATTTGCGGTATCGGGAAAGATGAACCAAGCTCTCTTTGAGAATCGCAGTGAGGAGAACGGAAAAAAAGAGAAACCACAGGAGTGTTGCCCCAAGACCGAATACCAAGCCGTATGCGATTGCCAATCCCAATGAGTGCGATGTGGCGCTGAGCGTCATCATTGTAATTACAGGGGCGCAGAGGGACAGAGACAATAGGACTCCGGTCATGAATAGGGGGATGACGCTTTGCGGGGCTTTGGGCGACGTATTGCAGCAGGATGAAGTTTTAAGCGAAAACCACAGCCGTACGGCGAGAATAAGGGTGACACTCCCTAGCAGATACCCCATTAAAACGGTATCGCTGATGAGAGCTTTGATCATGGTCGCACCGAGATAGGATATGAGGGAGAGGGCTGTATAGCCGCTGATACGTCCCAGGCTAACAGGAAGCAAAACTTTGAGACTTTGTTGGCG
>NZ_JAHFAQ010000092.1 GCF_023250475.1 Sulfuricurvum sp.
GCCCAAGAGGGTGAAAATTTTTTACAACGAAAAGGGCAGGGGACCGGTATCGGTCTTTATTTCATCAAACTTCTGTGTCAAGATTTAAATATTTACTATAAAATTGAAGATAGAGAACACGGGAGCGGGACAAAGTTTATCCTCTCCTTTAGCAAAAAATCAAAAAAATCAGAGAGCAATGGACGCGCATGAAATTATTAATTGTAGATGACGATCAAAATAACCGGATGACGCTGCAGCTTCTTTTGGAAGAATTTGAGGGGATAGAAGTTTCAGAAGCCAAAGATGGACAAGAAGCGATTGCCTTGTGCAAGAATACCCATTACGACATCATTTTTATGGACATTATGATGCCCCATGTTGATGGGATTACCGCAACCAAAATTATCAAGTAGTTCGATAAAAAAACGATGATTTTGGCATTAAGCGCTTTAGACGATGAAACATCGAAAAACCAAATGCTCTCATGCGGAGCAGAAGATTATATGACAAAGCCGATTGAAGATCAGTTATTTCATCAGCGTGTGAAAAATTACATGCAGATTGTAGAACTTCGTCAAAATAAGCCCTCGAATGCCCAAGCTATTAATCCCTTTAGTCAAGAAGTCTACTCTCGATCGGTAACATTCAATATCAATGCGCTTCAATCCCTCGCAGAGTTTTGGGATTACTATCTTAATGAATCTTGTTATGAAATCGAAGGATTGGAAGAGTGTATCCGAATTATTTATGCGTATGGGCAGTACAGTTTAAAAAACAACTTCTCTTTTACTATCACCGCTGAAGAGAATGATAAAAATCTCTTTTTAACTTTTCCTCTCATAGAAATAATTAGTGATCTTGTCGTTCAGCATACGTTGATCAAGAACTATCAAAATGCTATTTTCATTCTTGAACGGCATAACCTCTCTTTCCGACTTCCTAAAACAAAAATGATGGGAAGTGAGGAGATCCAAAAACTCGATGTAAGCGATTATACGCAGACCATTCTCTCCAAAACTCATTTTAATAAGATAACTGCTTCTGAATATGTCAGAAGTACGGCAATAGCCTTGATGGAGAAAATAGAAAATCTCGAGAATATCAAAGATACTCTGGAGCTAGCAACAATTGGATTTGAAAAACAGCCGACCAAGGAGAATTTAGTATCCATTACTAAACTGCTGAATTCGTATATTGATGTTATTGAAAATCTAATGGATTTTGAACACTTTGCCTATGGACTAAAAACGCTTAATGATTTTTTAATCATGTTAAATCCAGATACTATGGAGGTATCGGATTGTAAAAAATTCTCCCTTCTTTTCTTATCGTTACTGGATGATATAGAAGGGTGGAGAAATAATATTTTTATATCGCAAACAGCGAATGATATACACTATTTGGACTCTTCTCTCTTGAGTTCATGTCTGCAGATTCAGTCAATATTGACGAAAACAGAGGTATCGCAACACGATGAGGATGACTTTGAATTATTTTAAAATACAAAGAAATTAACGTAAGTTCATTTTCCTAGGATTCTGTTTTAAAGAGGGGATAAATTCTTGTGATTGTTTTATGATTTTAAATGTCTATGATATCACTAGATAAAAGACGGCCAAGGTTATAAGATGATAACGATCAAAGATGTGCAAAATTATTCACAGCAATTGTCTATACTGTATGTTGAGGATAATAATAAAGTCAGAGAAGAAACCGCAGAAATTTTCAAACTCCTTTTTGCCAAAGTGGAGACGGCCAGCAACGGGCAAGAGGGGATAGAAAAATACAATTGTGAAGTATACGATATTGTTATTACCGATATTAATATGCCGCGCCTAAACGGAATTGAGATGATTTTTCAAATTCGTGAAATCAATCCTGAACAAAAAATCATTGCTATTTCCGCACACGATGAACCCGAAACCTTGATTAGTATGATGCGCAAAGGGGTAAGTACCTTTTTACTGAAACCGATTAGCCATGATGAAATGTTGAGAACCATTTACCCTGTGTGTCGTGATGCTTCTGCCCAAAATGTCAATGCCGAATTGTTTGAAGAACTGAACGAGGAACGTAAAAAATACAAAAAAATTGTGTCTAAACTGATAAAACACTTACAGACGGTTGAGATCAAAAATGGCCAAATCGAAAAACTCTATGCCCAAAATCATCAGGAAGAGCGTTCAGTGTTGCTCGAAGAGTACTTTGCGAAAGATGACGAGGATGAATACGAAAAAGTTATTTTCTTGCATGATGATCGTGAAGAGATGACCGACGTACTGAGTGAAATTCCGGATAAACTTTCCCTCTATATTGACGAAAAAGATATCCGTCATATCCATAAAATGCGTGATGATATCTCAAAACTTTCCAACATTTTGTATCGTTATACCCCCTTTTTAGATCCGTTGGCAAAGAGTCTCGAAGAACTCTCTTCCGTGGTTGCCCAAGAGGAAGAGTTTTTGGCCAAGTTTGATACCAAGCCCGAACAAATACTCTCGCTGTTTGATGCGGTGTGCATCGATTTGAGTCTTTATGTCAAGCGTTTTGCGATAGAGAGTATGGCGATGAAAAACATTCATCATATCCATCAGCCGACAACTTTGAGTATTCACCAGATTATCGGTTTGATACGTCCGGATCTAGCCGATGACGGCGGCGATATGGATTTCTTTTGACTTCGGCAGTATCGTGAACTATATGAAAAACAGACTCAGAAAATTCTTTTATGAGAATTTTAAAGAGCAAGCATTTATTCTCAACCGATGCGTTTCGATAATCGGATTGATACTCTCTACCGTATTGATCTATGGTGTTTGGTTTTTTTCAGAACGTTTTTTTTACAATCAGGCGGAAGTTCGTTTTGAACATCATGTGGATGAAGATCTCTACACCCTTCGAGAGCGTCTTCAGCAGTATGAAAATACACTGCGTGGGGGAGTCGGTTTTTTTCAAGCTAGCACAGATGTAACCCGAACCGATTGGCATCATTATATCAATGCGATCGATTTGCCGCACTACTATCCGGGTATGCTTGGAATGGGGTATGCGATGATGATTCCTCAAGGCCAAATAACCTCGGTTGAGGAGCGAATACGTCGGGAAGGGTACACCGGCTTTGCGTTAAAGCCTAAAGGAATCCGAGAAAACTACAGTGCCATCCTCTATCTTGAGCCGCTTGAGAGACGTAATCGGGTGGCTATCGGATACGATATGCTCTCCGAACCCGTTCGGCGTGAGGCAATGGAGCGAGCCAGAGATACCGGAGAGACTGCGTTATCGGGCAAGGTAACTTTGCTGCAGGAGATAGATAAGGATAAACAAGCCGGAGTGTTGATGTATATCCCTTATTACCTAGAGCATAAGGATGTAAAGAGTATTGAAAAACGGCGCCAATTATTATTAGGATATATTTACGCCCCCTTGCGGGTCGGCGATCTCATCAATGCTAATTTTACCCATAAAGATATCATGCAGCTTGAAATTTATGACGGCAAGGGTAGAAGCGCCAATAATCTCCTCTACCAATCACCTGATATTTCCGATTATCACTCTGATTATCATACCGAACGTACGTTGAGAATCGGAGGTCGTCAATGGCATATTTACTATTCGAGTTCTTCGGCTTTTGATGCACGACATAGCAGTCAATATCCGAAACTGTTTGCCCTCATAGGATTGATCCTTTATTTGACGATGATGTATGTCATCGTAGAGCTGTTGCGTAAACGGGAATTATTAAAAAAGCAAGCGCAAGAGCTTCAACATGAAAAAGAGTTGGCTCAAACGTATCTTGATATTGCCGCGGTAATGGTCTTGATTTTCGATACGAAATACACTATCAAGAGTATAAATCGTAAAGGGTGTGAAGTCATAGGCTACAGTGCCGATGAAGCGATCGGGAAAAATTTTATTGAGTTATTCGTACCGTCGCGAATACGCGAGGAATTGCACAAAGTAGCGAATGAGTTTGTTGATCACAATAAAAATGATTACTATGAAAATCCGATTCTTACCAAAAACGGTGATGAAAGACTGATCGCATGGCGCAATCGACAGTTGTTCGATGAGCAGGGGGAATTGATCGGTATTCTGAGTTCCGGGGAAGATATTACCGATATACGGCATGCACAAAAAGAGTTGCAAGAGCGTGAAATATTTTATCGTACCATATTTGAATCCATCGACAAATCCATCGTCATTTTAAGTGATACTATTGTTGTCGACTGCAATGAATCTGCTCTACGTCTTTTTGAGAGTACCGATGAGCACTTTATCGGTCAATCCATTTTTGATACAGCCTATGAAATTGATTGTCAAGACGGCTCATTGCATCACCATCTCGCATGTGCGTACAGCGGAGAAGCTGTCTCCACCCGTTGCACATTGCGTCATCATAAGAATCCGAACAACATCAAGGTCGCCGATATCTATTTTTCACAATTCGGCTCTGCAGAGAAACATAAACTGATCATGATATCTCATGATGTTACAGAGAAAATCGAAAAAGAGAAAATGCTTACCCTTCACGGACGCCAAGCCCAGATGGGGGAGATGATTTCAATGATTGCTCACCAATGGCGCCAACCGCTGGCGATTATCAATGCGATCACCACCCAAATGAGATTCAAAGCGATTATGAATGATATTGAAGATCACTCATTCATTGATAATTTGGTCAAAATTGAACAGCAAAGTTCCCATCTTTCCCAAACGATCTCTGATTATCGAGATTTTTTCCGTCCCGATAAACCCAAAGAACATTTCCGGGTAGTTTCGCTTATTAATCATTCCCTTACCCTGATTGATCACACTTTAAAAAACCACTCTATCCATGTAGAGCAGGAAGACTCATTTAACCCGATGCTGTACACGTATCGTAATGAAGTCCTTCAGGTAATGATCGTCTTGCTCAAAAATGCCCTGGATGCTTTTGTCGAGAACAAAGTGGTCGGAGGAAAGATCACTATCAGTGTTCGGGCTGAAGAGAGATATTGTCTCATTTCTGTTGTGGATGATGCGGGTGGAATACCAAGCGGTGTGATGCACAAACTTTTCAGCCCCTACTTTACAACCAAAAATGCGAGTTACGGAACAGGTCTTGGGCTCTACATGAGCCGAATAATTATTGAAGAGCATTGTGATGGGTTGATCCAAGCTTTCAGTGAAGACAATAGCAGTACCTTCATTATTAAATTACCGTGTGAGGAAGAGTTATGAACTTTAAAGAGATGATACGGCAGCTATCGGAATATGCAAAAGGGATGAGTGTCCTCTATGTTGAAGATGAATCTTTGATACGACTTAATACCTCTTTGTTATTGGAGAGCATCTTCTCCGATGTGACAACGGCAGAGAACGGACGAAAAGGGCTGGAGCTTTTTGAGAAAAAAAAGTTTGATATAGTCATCACCGATATCCTGATGCCGGAGATAAGCGGCATTGCTATGATCCAGAAAATGAAAGAGATCAACCGCTTACAACATTTTATTGTCACCTCTGCTTGTGAAGAGAGCAGTTATCTTCTTGAATTGATTAATCTGGGAGTGGCGCAATTTTTGCTCAAACCGATTCAATCGGAACAAATCGTCCAAATTTTATACGAAGTCGTCAAAAATATCTACAATGAGCGTAAAGTACACGAATTTACCACTCAGCTGAAACAAGATCTACTGCATCAAACAACGTTGTTGGAACAGTATAAAGAGATTGTCGATTTATCATCTATCGTGATCAAAACCGATGTCAATGGCAATATTATCTATGTTAACGAGTTGTTTTCCAAAATCAGCGGCTACAGCTACGAAGAAATTATTACTCACGGTCATAAATTATTGCGTGATCCTGAAATCAATTCTGAATTGTATGAAGATCTTTGGAAAACCATTCTCTCTAAAAAAACATGGAAGGGGATTATTAAAAATCTCAGAAAAGATGGAAGCCGTTACATTACCGATACAACGATAAAATCCATTTTGGACGAGTTTGGAGACATCATCGAGTACATCAGTATCAGTCATGATGTAACTGAACTCTTTGATCTTAATGAAGAGATTTGGCAAACACAGCACGAAATGCTTTCTCTCTTGGGCGAAGTAGGAGAGACCAGATCGCAAGAGACCGGGAACCATGTCCGCCGTGTTGCTAAATACGCACAGTTATTAGGAGAGCTCTATGGATTGGAAGAGGAAGAAATCCGTCTTCTCTACAGTGCATCACCGATGCATGATATCGGTAAAATAGGTATACCTGACGCCATTTTACTTAAACCGGCTAAGCTTGAGATAGATGAATATGAGGTGATGAAAACTCACAGCATCATAGGATACGATATCCTTAAAAATTCCTCCCGTCCGCTCCTCAAAGCAGCAGCTATCATTGCCGGTGAGCATCACGAAAAATGGGATGGCAGCGGATATCCAAACGCATTGCAGGGGTCTAATATCCATATTTATGGTCGCATTACGGCTTTGGCCGATGTATTTGATGCCCTTAGCTGTGAACGTGTTTATAAAAAAGCGTGGCCTATGGAGCAGATTATCGATTTTGTCTCTCAAGAGCGCGGAAGACATTTTGATCCTGATTTAGTGGATATGTTTATGGAAAATATCGACCGTTTTAAAGAAATTGCTACCAAATATCAAGATTGAAGGAACTTCCTTATGGCTAAATTCAATGAATTTAGAAATCTTTCGGTTTTGTACGCCGAAGATGATACTGAATTACGTGAGATAACCACAAAAACTCTTCAGCTTATCGTAGGGCAAGTATTCGCCGTTACGGATGGAACCGAAGCCTTGTCTATCTATGAGAACAACCGTATTGATATGGTTATCTTGGATATTTATATGGGACATGTGAGCGGTCTCGATGTTGCAAAAATGATACGAAAAAACAACGATAAAATTCCTATCGTGATCGTATCGGGATCGATAGCGACGCAAGATTTATTGGAAGCATGCAAACTGAACTTGATAGAGTATATTTATAAACCGATTGAATTCAATGCTTTAATCAAAGTCCTTTATTTGGCAGTTGATCGCCTCAAATCTCAGGGAATGCTGATCGCAAAAATCAATGACGTAGTATCGTATGATTATTTTGCCAAAGCTTTTGTCCGCCCGGACGGTGAAATAACAGCATTGACGAAAAATGAAATCAATGCAATGGAACTTCTACTCGCCCATCGGGGACAAGTTGTGATATACGAAATATTCTCAAATGTATTGGAAGAAGAGATGTCTGATGGAGCATTGAAAAACCTGATTCTACGAATCCGTAAAAAGATGGGAGATGATACAAACTTACGAAATCTTGCTAAAGTAGGGTATATGCTGGTATAAAAAAGAAGCCAATATCTAAAAGTGTCAATGCTCTCTTGACACCCTTCCTATATAATTTACTCAAATAAACTGAGTGTGGAGTAAATATGAAATGTCCGGTATGCATAAGTGAATCGTTGGTTATGTCCGAGCGAAGCGGAATAGAAATTGATTTTTGTCCCAAATGCCGAGGAGTTTGGCTTGATCGCGGAGAGCTGGATAAAATTATTGAGCGTTCCGAAAAACAAACATCTATCCGTCCGTTATACAATGAAGAGCGTGCAGTACCTCATTATGACAACCATGATCGAAAAGAATATTCTCAACATCACAAGCCGCATAAAAAAGAGTCATTTTGGGGTGAATTATTCGATTGAGAATTGGCGCATTCAATAAAATGCTAGATACTTAGGGTGCCAACCTTATGGCACTATGGTGTCACTGCAGATGCAAAATGCGAAATATGGTGTTTTTAGTTCCCTTTTTTAATCAAATTCATTAATTTTTTTCTTTTTCTCTACGTGAACTTCTCTCATAAGTGCAAGCAACAAAATAACCGCAAAAAATAGTGATGAGCCAACGGTGCCGAGGTCAAGACCTCCCTTCTCATCCGTTTTAGTCAACAGATCGCCAAAGGTAGCACCGAACGGACGAGTCAAAACAAAGGCTAGCCAAAATAAAAGGACACTGGAAACTTTCGTATAAAAATGGAAGAGGGCAATTATGACTAATACCATAGTGATTATCATGGCACTTTGAGCAAATCCGAACTTCAATTCATCGGCTAGAAAATCCCCTGCCGCAGTTCCCAACGTATTGGCAACTAAGAAAGCTCCCCAATAAAAGATTTCAGATGTTGAATTGGTTATGCGTTCAACATTTATGCTTTTATCATGAAGATACCATGCAAATAAAATGAGGATTAACAGAACCATCAGCAATCCTGAACCCAGTGCATACCCTAATCCGAGTGTTCTATCAATATAATCAGAAATAGCCGTTCCCGCAATAGCCGTAGCTGTAAATGTTAACCAATAGGTGAGCGGTTCATAACGTTTGATTGAGAGTTTAATGGCAAGAAATAAAGCAAACAACCCCATAAAGAGCAGTATTGTGTTCTCATATCCGAAGTTATAGGTCATGGAAAACATATCCGCTCCTGTCTCACCTAAGGTGGTGGATGCGATTTTGATAATCCAATAGAGTAAGATAATATGGGGGACACGGTTTTTATTAAATATTTTAGTCAAAATGAGTCCTAAGGAAATATGAGAGACAGAATAGCAATTTTAGTTAAATGGAATGGTTGCTTTGAGCGTATTAATACTGAATAAAAGGTATTGATAAATGAAATATTTTTGGAAGTGTGATAAATAGGAGATTTTAGAGTGGCGGACGAGGAGAGATTCGAACTCTCGGTACCGTTGCCAGTACGTCTCCTTAGCAGGGAGGTGGATTCAGCCGCTTTCCTACTCGTCCGTATATGTTTAAGAGGGCGTAATTATAAGCAGGTGTAGATAACAAGCACCTTAAATGGGCGCTTGTTATCTTAAATCGCGGGAGAGTTTTTTGGATTAGAAATAATTTGATCCAAAAGAGCTTGTAATTGCAGTGCCAGAGCTTCATTTGAGGCTTTTGTTTCGGCAATTTTCTCTTTCAGTTTTACAACCAGCTCAATTTTATCCATAAATTTCATGCAGACTCCTTGCAAGTATTTGGAATAATAAAGCAAGGAATATTCCAATTTATAATCG
>NZ_JAHFAQ010000182.1 GCF_023250475.1 Sulfuricurvum sp.
TACTTAGTTTTCAATGATCGCAAACTCAAACTCTAGGTCTTAAACTCAAGCCCTATCAGCGTTTGTGGACGGGAATTATAGGGGAAATCGTCTTAGATGTCAAGAGGTTTTCGAAAGAATATTTAGAAAAGTTGAAAATAGATTTCCAAACGTATCAAACGCATCATTATATATAGGGATTTTGATTTAATAAAGACTTTTCAAGTGAATAGAGTCCTTTTAAATGGAGTCAATTAATTGTTCCGTGCGCCAATACGCTATAATTCACTTATTAATTAAGTAAGGTGTTATTATGAGTATTGAACAAACATTACAAGAGAGAAGCGGAAATATCTGTGAATTATGCGGAGCGACTGAAGGATTAAGCGCTTATGAAGTTGCTCCAAGCGATGCATCTGCGGATCAATCGATCTATATATGTGAAACTTGCAAAAGCCAAATTTCAAATCCGCAGAATCTAGACAGCGATCACTGGCGCTGTCTCAGTGATAGCATGTGGAGCCAAACTCCTGCCGTACAAGTGATGGCATATCGTCTGCTTAGCGCACTCGGGGATCAAGATCAGCTTGACATGATGTACCTCGAAGAAGATGTCAAAGCATGGGCGCAAGCAGGAATGCTCAATACCGCTTCCACCGATGATGGCGGAGCTATTATTCAACGTGACAGCAACGGCACGATCCTTGCAGAGGGGGATACCGTTACATTGATCAAAGACCTTGAAGTTAAAGGGGCAGGATTCACCGCTAAACGGGGAACCATCGTCAAAAACATCCGTCTTACCGACGATGCACGATACATCGAGGGAAAAATAAACGGCAGTACGATTGTTCTCGTTGCCGCATACATGAAAAAAGCGTAAAACGCTCCGAGGCGTTTACCGCCTCACCACTTCGTCTGTTCGAAACCGTAAAAAGAACCTCCATACAAAGACTCCTAAGAAAATAAAAATTTTATACCCTCTAACCATTGGATATTCGTGCGATTTTTTTGCGATGATTACTCTATACAATCACTCAAACATATTGTACGGAGCACAAATGTCACTCATAGAAATATTTACCGATTACATACTCACTAAAAAAAGTCTTATAGAGTATGTTGAAATCCGAAAAACAATCAATGAACGTGGTGAATTCAATGATAGCTCACTCATTAAAGCTGAAGAGAATCTTCAACGTCTAAAGCATGAAGAGCCTGATATTCATGAAGGAATGTATACAACGCTGGCAAAGATATATGAACGCAATATCGGATTAACCATCGAGTATCCCATTGAGTTTATCCGTCAAATTCTCAGAATGTACAGCAGTTCTCTAACCCCTACCCAAGTCTATGAAGAGTACAACCGCGTATTGGAACATTATCATCATGATGTGTAATCTAAATTTTATTTTTCTACAATCTACTTTTCTCCTCATTTATCTCAAATAAAATTAATATCTTGCGAGTTTTTCGCGAGTTTTTTTATTTATTATGGACAAAATAAATTCTGTCCAGGAGAACCCGCTTATGAAAGAGTATATGCCATTTATCAATGGAAAGAACAAGCCCTCACACCCGGGAAAAGTTATCGATGATGTTAATCCGGCCACCGGAGAAGTATTCGCAAAAGTCCATTTAGCCAGTGCCGAAGATATTGAAGAGGCAATCAGTACTGCGTATGCCGCTTCAAAACTTTGGGCCAAAACAACACCGCGAGAAAAAGAGGCGGTACTTTTAAAAGCTGCCGATATTTTTGAGAGCCGCAGCGATGAAATCCGAACTATTTTGATGAGAGAAAGCGGTTCAGTTTATGCCAAAGCAATGTTTGAAATCGGTCTTGTCGCCGACATTTTACGGGTAGCCGCCGGTGAAGCGCGACGGGTATTCGGACAAACATTCACCTCGAACAATCCCGGGGTTCTCTCGTACAGTACGCGTCGCCCATTGGGAGTCATTGCCGGAATTTCTCCCTTTAATGCCCCTATGATTTTGAGTACGAAAAAATTTGCAATGGCAATCGCGGCAGGTAATGCCTTTGTTTTGAAACCCTCCAGCCATACCCCGATCTGCGGTCTTGTTTTCGGTGAAATTTTTAAAGAAGCGGGTCTCCCCGACGGTGTACTCAATATCATTCCGTGTTCCAGCGGTGATTTGGGGGAAACCTTTCAAACGGACCCTCGCATTGCGATGATTACCCTGACCGGTTCAACACGTGTCGGGAAGTTGGTCGCTGCCTCTGCCGCTATGAACTTGAAAAAATGTACCGTTGAGCTCGGAGGGAAATCTCCGACCATCGTATTGGGTGATGCCGATGTCGATTATGCGGTCAATACGGCTACCTTTAGTATTTTCCTCCATCAAGGACAGATCTGTATGGCAGGATCACGCATTATTGTTGAAGAAAATATTTACGATGAGTTCTGTGAAAAATTTGCCGCCAAAGTCAAAACACTCAAAGTCGGCAACCCTGAAGATCCTACTACTATTATCGGACCGTTAATAGAAGAGGCACAATGTAAATTTATTGACGGATTGATCGATGATGCCGTACATAAAGGGGCGACACTTCTCTACGGACGTGAGCATGAAGGATGTTTTTACAAACCAACTGTTATTTCCAATGTTACCGAAGAGATGGTTATTTTCCATGAAGAGGCATTCGGTCCGGCGGCTGCAATTATCAAAGCACGCGATATTGATCATATTATAGAGCTTGCCAATAACAGCAACTATGGGTTAAGTTCCTCCATTATTACCGATAATTTAAGCGCGGCATTAAGACTCTCCGAAGAGATCGAATCGGGCATGGTCCATATCAACGGACCGACTATCCAAGATGAGGCCCATATTCCGTTCGGCGGGGTCAAAGAGAGCGGTATTGGACGCGAGGGAGGTCACTTCGCGATTGAAGAGATGACCGAACTT
>NZ_JAHFAQ010000093.1 GCF_023250475.1 Sulfuricurvum sp.
TATCAAAGAGGCAAAAGTATTTGCCATGCCTCCGCCGCCGATACGCGGGATGGGACCATCCGATATGTTCAGCCTGCGCCTTTTGCAGCCGGGAGATAACGACTTTAACAAGCTCGCCAATGCTACCAATGCCTTTGTCGCTGATTTGCGCAATGAACCGAGCATCAAAAATCCGATGACGACAATGAACGTCAACACCCCGACGCTCTCGATTGAAGTAAATCGTGAAAAAGCAAAAATGATGGGGCTCTCCATCAGCGACGTATTCCAAACGCTCCAAGCCACCATTGGGGCAATGTATGTCAATCAATTTGATAAAAACGGTAAAACCTACTGGGTACAGATACAAGCCGATTCACCCTATCGAGCTACTCCTGAAGATATCGGACGCGCATGGGTTCGCTCCTCCAGCGGCCAGCTTATTCCGCTCTCTTCGGTTGTAACGGCCAAAATGTCTAGTGCCCCCTCCTCGATCGAGCACTTTAACGGTGTCCTCTGTACGACCGTTATGGGTTCACCCGCTCCCGGATACAGTTCAGGCGATCTGATCAAAATTTTGGAGAACAAAGGGGACACCGTATTGCCGACCACCGTCAGTTACTACTGGGAGGGATTGTATCTCCAAGAAAAACTGGTCGGCTCGAAAGCGCTTATGATTATGGCGTTTGCATTGGTTATGGTATACCTCATCCTGGCGGCATTGTATGAGCGTTGGACACTCCCTATTTCCATTATGCTTGCTGTTCCGTACGGGATAATGGGGGCATATACGGTAGTATGGTTAATTCCGTTTCTCAACAACAATGTCTTTTTCCAAATCGGATTGCTGACCCTTATCGCCCTCTCGGCAAAAAATGCCATTTTGGTTGTCGAGTTTGCCGAAGAACAGCGCCAAATGGGAAAAAGTATCTATGATGCGGCAATGGAAGCGGCACGTCTGCGTTACCGTCCGATGATGATGACCTCATTCGCCTTTTTGGCGGGGATGCTGCCGCTCATTTTCAGCTCAGGGGCAGGAGCCGCAGGGCGTTTCTCAATCGGGGTAGCTATGTTCGGCGGAATGCTGGCGGCAACCTTCATCGAACGGTATTTTATTCCGTTCCTCTATTACTGGGTTTCAACACTCAAAGAAAAAATCGCCCCGGACAAAGGAGTCTCTCATGAATAATATCTCCCTTTCACTGATCCTCGCAGGGCTTCTGGGAGGATGTGCGATCGGTCCCGATTACGTTCGTCCCGATATCGCGGTTCCCGAAACGTTTATCCATAACGAGACAAACACAACAGCCGACCATACCGTTGAGACACAATGGTGGAAAACATTCAATGATACTGCTTTGACCCAAGCCGTTGAAGAAGCTTTGGCGGCAAACTACGATATCCAATCGTCCCAAGCTTCCGTCGATGCATTGCTAGGTCAGTTTGATCAAGCCAAATCGTATCTTTACCCCCAAATCAACGCAACAGGCTCACTGGACCGTAAATCGGTCGATAACGCCTCTAGCGGCGGTTATCAGCTGCATGAGGGGATCACTTCCACCTATGCGGGATCGTTATCGTTAGCGAGTTATGAGATTGACCTATTCGGAAAAGTACGCCGTGCAAACGAAGCGGCACGAGCGGCACTGTTGGGGAGCGAATACGCGTTCCAAACCATTAAACTCTCTATTACCTCCAGTGTCGCAGCCTCCTATCTCAAACTCTCCTCACTGCAAAGCCAAATCGATTTGGCACGCCAAAATGTCGCCCTCAACGATGAATTGGTCACTTTCAATGAGCTTAAATACAAACACGGCGTTATTGCTGAAAACATTTTATTGCAATCACTATCCGAAAGAGAAAATGCCAAAGCAACATTATCGCAACTGGAAGCTACAAGAAATGCCGAAGAATCAACTTTTAATATCTTGCTAGGACGTAATCCATCACCCGTTCATGTTTCACCTATTGATACGATAACCCTTCCAAAAATCCCGAATGCTCTCCCCTCTAACGTTTTAACCAGACGTCCGGATATTGCATCGGCAGAACAAAACATGATAGCCGCAAATGCCAAAATAGGGGTTGCACGTGCCGCCTATTTTCCGAGTATAAAACTCACGGGAATGTTAGGGGTGCAAAGTCTAGAGTTGAGTAATTTCGTCTCAAACCCCGCCCGAATATGGGAAATCGCCCCCTCTGTAAGTGTTCCGATCTTTTCTGCCGGACGAATTGCCGGAGAGATCAAGACCGCGGAGGCCGACCGAAACCAAAGCGTAGCGCAATACAAAAAAGCGATTGTAAGCGCCTTTAACGATACGGACAACGCTATCGTACAAAGTTCAAAAATCCAGGAGCAGACAGCGTATCAAATTGCCCGTACTGCCGCCATCGAAAAATCGCTAAACCAAAGCAAACTCCGTTATAAAGTAGGAGCCATCAGCTACAGCGATATGCTCCTCGTACAACAGCAATGGATTCAGGCATCACAGCAACTCATTATTGCCAAACAAAACTCCTTCATTGCGACCGTATCTCTCTATAAAGCTTTAGGGGGAGGATGGAGCGATGAACAGACGCCTCCGCTTCCAAACTACCTCCCGTCCGGACGATAATAACACCTCTTTTTTCGCTATCGCAACCAGCGATAGCAGATCTTATCCTCTCTTAAATGCCTTTTAAAAGATAATCATTAGTAAACAAAAGCCAAAAAACGTCAAAAAGATAAAAAAAACATCTTAATTTTTTACGGTTTTCGTTCTGATTTTGACAAATTCAATACTCTTTTGATCTCTTACAATCCCCTATTTTAGGGAGCTTTAAAAAATATTTGCAAAATTAGCCAAAAGTACTTGACAACTATAGGGGTTGTAGTGGTATACTTCCGCCATATTTTTTTTAAGGAGCCTTACCATGATGAAAATCATTTCTGCGTTGCTTTTGGCTGCAATGTTTATCGGATGCAGCGAGTCTGCAACAACTGAAGCACCTGCTACTGAAGAAGCTGCACCTGTAGCTGAAGAAGCTAACATGTCTGCTGAAGCTGCTGCACCTGTTGCTGAAGAAGCTAACATGACTACTGAAGCTGCTGCACCTGCTGCTGACGCTGCTGCTGCTAAATAAGTTTTTACTTATTTTAACTTAAGTTTTCGCACCTCGGTGCGGAACTTTTTTCCAAACTCCCCCCTTCCATTTTAAAACAAAATCAAACTAACTTATCGTACACTGTCCTAACTAATCTTAGGAGTATTCTCAATGAAACCTTTTCTATCCGTCCTCTGTTCTCTTCTATTAATCGGATGCAGCGAATCATCTTCCGAAAAAGCACCTCCCATCTCCTCCAATGAATCCAAAACTGTAGTGACAAGCATTGAGGCAAACCGTTCTCTTCCTGCTGCATCTGCCCCTTCTACAGAAGCTGTAACGGCTATAAAGACAGTTGCGGTTGCATCATCTGACGCAGATACGCTGTTCAATCAAAAATGTGTCACCTGCCATGGGGCAAAAGGTGAAAAATCAGCATTAAACAAATCGAAAATTATTGCCAATTTCACTGAACAACAAATTAAGGATGCTCTCAAAGGGTATCAGGAGGGAACGTACGGTAAAGAGATGAAAGCGGTAATGCAAGGGCAAACAAAAGGGCTTAACGACGCGCAGATAAATGCACTCGCTAACTATATATCTTCTCTTTAACCCTCACTTTTTGGTAACGAAAATTTTTGCGTTACCAATTCCCCCTCTTCATTAAAAAACAGATAATAGAGGTAATATTTTCTGACATTAAGACCTGCTAAATAGCGCAATGCCAAATTAGCCTGTAAAGATGCAATGTGCATCACAATCGGTGCGGCAATTCCAGCAGGTGTCTTTTGGGTAATTTTAAACAGCTCATTAAATGACGCATTTTCAAAAAAGCACACTTGTCCGTTAAAAGCTTCCACCGATCCGTATATCCACGGTAACTCTTTAGATTTAGCATAAGTGTTGATTGCACCGCGTGAGGGGAGATTATCCGTTGCATCGATAATGAGATCTACCTCAATGCTCTTTTGGATGAAATCATCGAAATTACAGACATGTGCATACGCTTTTACATGGGGGCAGCGATCTTCAATCAGCGTTGCGCATACCTCAGATTTAAATTTCCCCTCATCCCCCATCTTAAAAGCGATTTGACGATGAATATTGTGCAAACTGACGGTATCAAAATCGACCATGTGTATCTCGCCGATCCCGGATGCCCCTAGAGCGAACGCTAACGATGCTCCAAGCCCTCCGCTTCCGATTACGGCTATCTTCTTTGATTGCAAAGATTGCTGCGTCTCTTCCCCCCACAATTGTACCTGACGGTGAAAATAGTGCATCATAGTCTCTCTCCTGCGGATATTTCGGTTACTGTATCATCGTTTGGATAAATAATACCCTTATTCCTATTCATGTACTAAGGTTTTAATCTCGTTAAACGGCAATATCCTAATAAAGCAAGCTCAACCTAAGAGGATTGAAATAACGTAAAAGAAGATTAGCTTTTATACTCTAATTTCGTTTGCGTAGCGCCTCTTTGAATCCCCACCCTTTTCGTGCTTCGGAAAGAGTTTTACGATCTAAATCTACAATCAAGAGTTCTTCGCTATTGCCAAGATCTGCCTCGATCTCTCCATCAGGAGAAACAACCATCGAATCACCGTAAAATTTCCACGCATGTTTTTCGTCACAATATTCTCCGACACGATTGGCGCGAAGAATATAACAATTATGGGTAAAAGCTCTCGTTTTAATCAATTCACGCCACCGGTTATGCGATTCGAATGTCGATGCGCTCGGCACTAAAACGACATCTACCATTTTAGAATCAACCGCTTGCCATAAAGCATCAAAATGGGTTTCAAATCCTCCCATGACGGCGAATTTAAGCCCCTCACACGCAAAAATCATCGGGGGTTTTACCGCTTCAATAGGGTTGTTAAAAAACTTCTCTTCATTCCAATGGGGATAGTTAATCAAAAACTGTTGCGGATAATAGGTGACACTGCGACCATTGATTTTTGCTATCATTTTCGTACACTCTTTTTTCTTCACCGTAACGATAGGGGCAACAAAAGTGAGATCGTATTTGAGTGCTAGTGATTTCAGGGTTTCTATTTGGTGAGCACTTTGTTCCGCAATCATGGTAACGGGCGTTTGGATAAGTTCTTTGAAAAAAGGGTTTAGAAGATACTCTCCCAATACTACAAGTTTTACCCCTTTTTGACTTGCTACACGGGCATAATTTTCGAGTTTATTGCTCCCCATTCCGATAGAGGGGAGTTGCAGTATAGCGGCACGCATTATTGCTCCTGATTTTTGATAATTTGAATCTGCAACTGTGCATTTTGAAGCATTGTTTCGGCAACTTTGAGCTCTTTCATCCCCTCTTCATACGCTTTTACACTCTCATTCATCGGCAATGCCGGATCCATTAATTTTTCCAAAACTGCTTTGGCATTGGCAATTTTTGTTTCAAAACTCTCATCCGTGTTCATAGTGCCTCCCGTACGTAATTCTCTATTTTATCGATTTCTACTAAAAAAGCGTCATGCCCATAGTCACTCTCAACTTCGAGGTAGTCACTGTTCGTTTTGCCTAAAGCTCTCATCGCCTTATGGATAGCCTCCATCTCGCTAGGGAGGAAAAGGATATCTTTTTCAAAACCCACCAGATAAAGTTCGGCATTAATTTTATTCAGAGCCTCTTCAAGCGAATCAAATCCGCGTGATAGATCGTAGATATTGATCGCTTTCGTAATGTAAAGATACGAGAGAGGGTCAAACCATTTTGTAAAATTATAACCGTTATACTCCAGATACGATTCGACCTGAAACTTACCGAATAACTCATACAAACCGTCGGTTCGTTTGTACTCCCGCCCGAACTTCTTTGTCATCGACTGATGGGATAAAAAGCTGATATGCCCCGCCATTCGTCCGATTGCCATGCCGCTGAGACCGTTTTCACGGATTACTTCGGGATCATAATATCCGTTTTTAAATTCAGGATCTTTGAGTATCGCTTCTTGCGCCACTTTGTTAAACGCAATTGCCCACGGCTGTGTTGCGGCCGTCGTTGCCATAGCAATAATTTTTTTTGCAAAATTAGGAAAAAAGACACCGAATGCCAACGCCTGCATCCCCCCCATCGAGCCTCCGATGACAGCGTGCACCTGATGTATTCCTAATCGATCAAATAATATTCTCTGAGCCTTGACCATATCTAAAACCGTGATCACTGGAAACTTGTAGCGATACGGCTCGTTATACGGATATCGAAGAGACATCGGTCCGGTGGAACCGAAACAACTGCCGATCACATTGGTACATATCACGAAAAATTTGTCGGTATCGACCGCTTTTCCCTGACCTATAAGTCCATCCCACCAACCGGGTTTATTATCACCCTCATACGTCCCTGCCGCATGATGAGAGCCCGTGAGAGCATGACATATCACAATTACATTATCCCGTGCGTCATTGAGTTCCCCGTATGTCTCATAGACAATATCATACGGCTCTAAAATACGCCCGCTCTCCAGATAGAGAGGGTTCGTGAAATGTTCATTGTGAATATTCAGATTTAACATGGAACCCTTTACGCGCCGAATGCCTGTTTTAAATCATCAATCAAATCTTCCGATGCTTCAAGACCGATACTCAGACGAATCAGTCCAGATGGGACACCGCACGCAATCAATTCTTCTTGCGAGAGCTGTTGATGGGTTGTTGATGCCGGATGGGTGATGATCGATTTGGAATCGCCGATGTTCACGACAAGGGAGAACAACTTGGTAGCGTCGACGATTTGTTTCGCTTGTTCGAAACTCTCCACCTCAAAACTGAGTAATCCGCTTGCCATGCCGTTTTCAAAATAACGTTGTGCATTGAGATAGTTACTGTTACTTTTCAACCCCGGATAATTCACTTTTTTGACCATCGGATGAGACTCTAAAAACTCAGCCACAGCTTGAGCGTTGCGGGAATGTTCTCTCATACGTAGAGAAAGAGTTTCAATTCCCTGAATAAAGAGCCATGAGTTAAACGGTGATACTACCGCACCCAAATCACGCAGCAAGGAGAGACGTGCACGAAGAGTAAACAACGGTAACGGAACGTCCACATAGACCAACCCGTGATAGCTCTCATCCGGTTCATTAAACTGAGGATAACGAGCGTTTCCTTTGATAAAATCGACCAAACCGTGACGTTCGACCATGATCCCGCCGATCGCAAGCCCCTGCCCCGTCGTATACTTGCTCGCACTGTGAACGACCACATCTACACCATGTTCCAGCGGTCGGCACAATACCGGAGTGGCTACCGTATTATCGACAATAGTGAGAATGCCGTGTTTTTTAGCGATTGCCGTTATCGCTTCAATATCTGGGACATCAATACCCGGGTTTGTCAAAGTCTCAAAAAATATAGCTTTAGTTTTGTCATCAATCAATGCTTCAATCTCTTCAGGGTTGTGTGCATTAAAATAACGGGCTTCAATACCAAACCGCTTTAACGTGTAAGAAGCTTGCGTAATCGTTCCCCCATACACTTGACGAGAGCAAATAATATTATCTCCCGATTCAGCCGTATTCGCGATCGCATAAAAAATAGAAGCCATACCGCTTGCACCCGCTAAACCTGCGGCTCCCCCTTCGAGTTGTGCGAAACGTTTTTCAAACACATCCGTTGTGGGATTGTTCAGACGAGTGTAGATATTCCCGAGTTCTTTAAGGGCAAAAAGATTTGCGGCATGCTCGACATCGCGAAATTCATACGCAGTCGTTTGATAGATGGGCACTGCCATCGTACTTTGGGTGTCTTTGTCGTATCCAGCGTGTAACGCTTCAGTTTGGAGTTGCATAATCATCCTTTACAGTGTTTTGTAAATTATTGTACCGTCATCTCATATTTTTTCCAAAGTATCCCTACCAATTTAGTAGGGATTAAACCGCTATAAATATAATTTATACGTGATAATTTGGAGCTTCCTGGGTGATTATAACATCGTGAACATGGGATTCTTTGAGTCCGGCACTGGTGATTTCAACAAATTCTGCCTTATCCCAAAACGCTTCAATACTCTCAGAACCGCAATAACCCATTGATGAGCGAAGGCCTCCCATCATTTGATGGACGACTGCCGCAATACTTCCGCGAAACGGTACACGCCCCTCAATCCCCTCGGGAACGAGTTTATCGGCTGCCGTCCCCTCTTGGAAATAACGGTCGGTCGAACCTTTGGTCATAGCCCCGATAGAGCCCATACCGCGATACGATTTGTACTGACGCCCTTGATACATGATCGTATCACCCGGAGACTCTTCGGTTCCTGCAAGGAGTGATCCCGCCATAATAACGCTTGCCCCTACGGCAAGTGCTTTTGCAATATCGCCCGAATAGCGGATACCGCCATCAGCAATAATCGGAACACCGTGAGCTCGCCCAACTGCGGCACATTCATCAATCGCAGAGATTTGAGGAACACCGACACCCGCTACGATACGCGTTGTACAGATAGATCCCGGTCCGATACCTACTTTGACCCCATCGGCACCCGCTTCAATCAGGGCCAACGTCGCTTCACCCGTTGCAACATTTCCGGCAATGATATCGACAGCCATCTCTTTTTTGATTGCTTTAACCGTATCCAAAATCCCTTTGGAGTGACCGTGTGCGGAATCCAAAACAAGAACATCTACCCCAGCATCGACAAGAGCGCGTGCACGGTCAAGCTGCCCTACCCCTATCGCGGCACCGACGCGAAGGCGGCCGAAATCATCTTTATTGGCATGAGGGTACTCGATCCGT
>NZ_JAHFAQ010000094.1 GCF_023250475.1 Sulfuricurvum sp.
ATCTTCCGCCGCTTGAAGCGCTTCGGGAGGATTGAGGTGATTGTGTTTCATAATCGCTTCGGGCCGGTAAGCTCCGATCGGTAAAAATGCCTCGTCAATATCGAATTTTTCTCCAATCTCTTTAAAATGCTCGCCCATTGCACTGTCTCCGCTGTGATAGAGGGTATGTGTATCGTTTTGGATAACATATCCGCCCCATAATGCTTTATTGGTATCAAACGGTGTCCGCTTGCTCCAGTGCTTGCTGGGGGTCAGGGTGATAAAAAGTCCCCCGACCATTACCGATTCCCACCACTCCAATTCAAAACATCTCTCACGATCTATTTTTCCTTTGAGATAGCGCCAAAATCCATTAGGTGCTACGATAATCATTTCGGGATTTTGTTTGAGGAGGTATTCTATAGAAGCTTTGTCGTAATGATCGTAATGGGCATGGGTAATGAGGATCACATCGGCACGCAGCTGATCTTGGGGGATCGGCAGAGGGCTTTGGCGCCGATAGAGGGGGATATCTCCCAGTACCGGATCGATGGCAACGGTAGTCCCCGCAATATTGGCCCATACACTGGCATGTCCGAGCCAGAGAAGATATTCACCCTCGGGAAGTTTCTTTTGGTGGACAATCGACAAAGCCGAGCGTACTGCCCCTTTTTTACGAAAAGATTTGGAGAACTGCCATTTGAGAATGGTTAAAAATGAGAGTTTCGGTGATGTATATCGGTGCGCCATAGTATCCCTTTTCTGTACTATTATTTTACCGACTTTTCAGAAGCAAGCCACTCTCCCGGGCTAATTCCATACCATTTTTTAAAAGCGCGTAAAAAGGCGGTGATTTCAGAATATCCCAGATAGATAGCAATCGTTCCGATATCTATTTTCTCAAGAAGATACCGTTTTGAGAGTTTTTTCCGGACTTCTGTCAACAGTTGCGTATAGCTGCTTCCTTCATCTTTAAGTTTTTTTTGAAGTGTTCGAGGGTGCAGTCCCGCTTTTTTCGCAACCCCTTCAAGGGAAAAATCAAGTTCTCCCGCACAGATCAGGATCAATCCGGATATCTCCTCTTTCACCCCTCCGTGAATTTCCATTCCGAGACATTTCTCAGCTTCATCTTCGAATAGACGAAGAAGAGAGGGATTCTCGTAAAGTGTTTTAACCGCAAGGGATTCTTTGGAAAAAATCAGTGCGTTTTCCTCTTCATCAAAATAGAGTTTTTCTCCGAAAATCCTCTTGTACTCGGTGAGATCAGAAGGTTTGGCGTGTCGAAATGTTGCGTATTCGGGGATAATCTTTTCGGAGGCGATTTTGTTGATAAGACTCAAGGCGGCAGAAAGATGTATTTCCGATTGGTATTTTCCCAAAGGGGTAAACTCTCCCTCAAAGAAGAACATGAATCCGAGTTTGTAACGGTTTTTGGTCTCTGCCAAAATAGGTTTGAGACTGCGTCCGATCAACGGATAATAGCGGCACAGTTTCTGGAGGGCTTCATTGATGTCTTGAGAGTGGAGGAGGAGATAACCGAATACCCCCAGAGAATGAGGATTAGCCCATTCTCCGAGTTTAAAAGAGAGATTGGCATCTCCGGTAAATAGGGTTGCTTCATCGAACAGCTCTGCAAGATAAGCGGCATTGATTTGCGTATCTTTCGTTTGCAGCGTTTGCATATCCAGACCGCGTACTGACAAAAAAGCATGGGTATCAAACCCGTACCCCTTTTGTAAAAACATCAAAATAGGCCATAAGACTTCTGCACGTACCATTCTTTGGCGATGATCCGTTTTCGCAGTTCGCAATATGTCAATCCTTTGTCATATAAAGTCATCTACAAATGTCTAAGTCCATTATACAATAACGGAAATTCGACAAAAGGCAATAAAGTGGATAAAAATAAAGCAGAAATTGTAGATAGATATGTATCTTTTATGAACATTGATTGTTATCAGCACGCTTCGGACGTTATCGATGCGATCATCGAAGTTACAGAAGACGAGAAATACAGCAATCGTTTTTGGGAGGTATTTAAGGAAAAAATCCCGCAGAGCTATTATGCAAAATGCTCAGATGAAAAGGTTCTCTATCATGTATGCTCCTCCGTATTTTACATTGAAGAACTGTTTGAAGAGAGTAATCATACGGTTGGGCTTGAGTTGATGAAAAACTGCGAATATCAGTGCTGTTAAGCTTTTTTAGAGAATTAAAAGGGGGTGTTGAATACTATTCGTAAATTTTATATTCAGGGATCGTTTTGGAGCAGTTTGCCTTTATCATCGCTTTGTTGCTTATTGGAATAGTACTGCAAAAAGCGGATGCCCCTGTTGATTTTGCCAAAAGCCTCAACTTTTTTGTTATCTACGTATCGCTTCCCGCTACGGTACTGACTCAGGTTCCGAAGATTCATTTCGACTTTTCAGCCCTTGGGGTTATCCTCATGCCGTGGCTGCTGCTTCCGATTGTCATCGTCTTTGTTATTGTTATGACGCGAAATCATCCTCCCCATGTCCGTGCGGCACTTTTACTTGTTATGCCGCTGGGAAATACCTCTTTTGTCGGGATACCTATTGTCCACACCCTCTTGGGCGAAGGGGCTATTCCGTATGTATTGATGTACGATCAATTTGGAACCTTTTTGATCCTCTCCCTCTACGGAGCGGCGGTGATTGCACGTTATGAGACGGGAACCTTTCATAAACGGCTGATTGTGAAAAAGCTCCTCCTTTTCCCGCCGTTTATTTTTCTTGTACTTGCCCTCTTCCTCGGGGATATGCCCGTTGTTACCCAGCCGTATTTAAAACTTCTTTCATCGACGTTGGTACCGCTGGCTTTGGTTTCGGTCGGGTATTCGATGAAATTTGGCGGAGAAATTAACTACAGCCTATTTGCACAGTCGCTGGTTTTAAAACTGATCATTATGCCGCTTATCGCGTTTGGGATTTTGTTTGCGATGGGAACGGACCCGCTCGCTCTAAAAACGGCGGTGCTAGAATCGGGAATGCCCTCGATGATTACGGCCGGAGCATTAGCGATCGCGGCGGGATTTGCCCCCGAACTGAGTGCGGCTTTGGTGGGATACGGTATTTTTGTTTCGCTGATAACATTACCCCTCATCTCCTATCTTTTAGAAAATATCCGATAGATTGTTTGACCCGTATTAGATCGTTTTTCTGCAAATTTTTTAATGTTTTACATTCATTTATATATTGTGTTTAGAATCTGTTTGAAATTATGATTACAGGCAGTAAGGATACAAATGTCAGGGCACGCTTTTCACGTTCACGGAGCGCACGATCATGCAGTGGATCATGCGGCAGAAGAAAAAGGATTAGGTCAATATGTTGCTATTTTTACCGCTATTTTGGCCTCTATAGGGGCTATTGTCAGTTATCAAGGGGGCGCTACCCAAAATGAAGCGATGATGTTTAAAAATGAAGCGGTATTGCTGAAAACACAGGCCTCCGATCAATGGAACTTTTATCAAGCTAAAAGCAACAAGGGGCATTTAATGGAGTTGGCTTCAGATATTGCCCCGAAAGAGAAAAAAGAGTTTTATAAAAAACAGCTCGATAAATATGAAGAAGAAAAAATAGAAATCAAACATAAAGCTGAATCCCTTGAAGCGGCATCCGCAAAAGCCGATAAAGAGAGCGATAATTCCATGATTCCCCATCATCATTTGGCGCAATCGATGACATTGATCCAAATCGCTATTTCATTGGCATCGATTACCGTATTGACGCGTAAAAAATGGTTGTTTAGTATTGCCGTTGTCGCTGCTGTCGGGGGAATAGCATTATGGGCTGAAGCATGGTTATGAAATGGTATTTGTATGATTGGGGCGGATTAAACGTTTGGCTATTTCATCGTATTAATGATATCCACAGCGATATCCTAGATAAGGCAATGCTTGCGGTAACCGCAGCGGCTTCGCATAAGCTATTTCTTCTATATTTGATACTTCTTTGTCTGGTAGCTATAGGTGTAATTGCTAAGACCGCTAAAGAAAAAACGTATGTGAAATCACTTTGGATCAGTACAATAGCGGTATTTTGTATAGCGTATTTTCTGGACAGTGCTTTTGTAGGTATCCTTAAACCTTTGATGGATTTTCCAAGACCCCCTTTGGCTCTTTCTATAGAGACGGTTCATATTATCGGACAGGCCGAATATCATCATAGTTTACCGAGTGGCCATTCATCTTTTGCAATGCTCATGGTTGCAACGATTTGGCCTTTGCTTCTTGCCCCATGGCAAAAATACATAGCCATATCATTCGTCATATTAGTCGGATTCTCTCGCATTAATCTGGGAGCCCACTTTCCGGCGGATGTAATGGCAGGATGGGTATCTAGCCTGCTCATCGTACTTTTTGTCCGATTGAGCGTACATAAAATTTTTGCCGCAATTACCCCTAAAGGAATAGAATGACTCGTATTGATTTTATAGAAATTACGTTTGCGGCAATCCTTTTGTTAGCCGTTATTGTTTTACCGATAATCGCACTTGCAAAAGTTGATAAGAAAAACAAAGAAAAAAATTCTAACGACACGTGACTCTTATGTTTTCTTTTGGTTAATCGAGTAGCGAAGATGATGATAGGCATGTATTATCCATCGTTTGAGACGGCTTGAACGATGGATAAATCGACTTCGCAAATGAACAGTATAACGATAAAGATGACTTGCATGAAGCTTGCTAAGCTGAGCTATAACCCACGTATAGCACAAGGCAAACCACCCGTATGAGAGAAGCTTCTCTTTGCCGTTATGCAAGATGCCCAGGGAAATTACAATCAGAGGAATTTTCAAGGAATACAGCAATACGGCACTAAAGAGATGGAACTGAGCAACCATAATGGCCGATAGCGTACCTACCCCTTCCCCCAGAGCAAACGGGATAAGAAAGAGTATCAAAACACTTAATCGTTCGGCTTGGAAGCGGATATAGTCTAAGAAGCGCCGATAGAAGTGAAATGCCACGAGGTATTGCAATATTGGGTTGACAGCATATTTCCAAATAAATTCTTCGAAGAGAATATAGAGAAATATGAGAAAAATAAACAGAGTATTACGGATACATCGAACCGCTCGAGCAAATTTTATCGGCTTTAGGGAAATCTTTTTTTCGTTATTAATCACAATTTACCTTATGTTAACTGCCGCCTTGTTGGTGCGATCCGTCACAGTAGGGCTTACGGCCTGAGCGTCCGCATCGGCAAAGCCACTTATCGGTTTCGACTTCTACTGAAAACTTGATCGGCGCTTTGCCGGTCCCCTCATGGTTCCCGTCACAAAACGGAAAAGTTTTTGATTGTCCGCAGGTGCAGTACCAATACTCTTTATCGGCATCCAACGATGCTTTAAACGGCGCATTCTGAAAATAGGTTTCCATCCTCTACTCCTCCAGCGAAAGGAGAAAATCATAGCATGGGTTAAATCGAATAAGATAAAAATTTAGGATTAATGGATTTTTATTAAAGCTAAAGGGAGACAATAAAGCTCCTTTTAACGAGAGAAGTAATTTATGACTTGAATTGTTGTAATTTGATATTGAGACCGTCTGTTAATTTATATAAATGTTCCGCAGCACTAGCAATTTCTTCAACGCTGCGAGCATTATCCGACGTCAATTTATTGATTCTTGAAACTGAAGCAACGATTTTTACCGAATCTTCCGCTATTTTAGTAGAATTTTTTGCATTTAAAATAACACTCTCCTTAGACTCTTGCATCGATGATACGGTTTCTTCTACAACATTTTCAACTGTTTCCGAAATGCCCACAAGACGTTCAATGTTTTTTGCATTAATGCTCATCTGATCGGAAGAGTCTACAATGGATTGGACAATAACATTAATAGTAGCATTGATTTCGGTGAGACTTTTTTGTGTTCGTTCGGCTAATTTTCTGACTTCATCAGCGACAACGGCAAATCCTCGTCCATGTTCTCCCGCTCGTGCCGCTTCAATCGCGGCATTTAAAGCGAGAAGATTCGTCTGATCCGCAATATCACTGATAACTACCAAAATTTGTTTTACCTGTTCAGCTTCGGTGCTCATTTGCTCTAATTTTGCGGCAAGACCGGATTCAAGTTCGCTCGCATCGGTGACATCCGCTTTGAGTTGTTTCATATCTGTTAGCACGTTATGAAGCTTTTCTCCTGATAGTTGAATACTCTCTTTTGTTTTTTCTGAAAGTGATACGGTTGATTCTATAAAATTTTTAATGTCATGTATCTCATCAATAGTATTTTGGACGATTTCCATGCTCATTTCAGCATTTTGTCCGATTTGCATACTAGTACTGTGTAATTCACTTGAAACAGAGGCATTTTCATTCGCGGCAGTTTTTGCTTCTTGTATAGTATGCTCAAGTGTCTCCAACAAAATATTAAAACTATCAATGATCGCTTTGATCTCATCATTTCGATCATACGATAAACGAATTTTGAGATCTTTGGTATCTACGAAATTCTTTATTTTTGTTTGCAGTAAATGGATTGATCCTGTAATTTCTTTGGTCACTACGAGGTTGATAACAAAGACGACCAATACAGCAAATACAAAACAAAATATAAGGAGGGTATTGACAGCGCTTAAAGACGTTTCACTGAGCTCTACTGCACTTACAGCGATTTCTTCCAGTTTAGTCTGTAATTCGCCGCTGATACTGACTAATGTGTTTAAATTAATATCATTCCGATTTGAAACGTCAGCAGTCATTATCTCTTTGGCTTTTGAATCAAATTCTTCTTGATATTGCATGATAAGAGATTTCGTCTCATCACATTTTGCTTTATTGTCGGGTAAAGACAATTTCTCTTTGAGCTCTTTGACCATAGCTAGATTTTTTTCAAGATTAGTATGAACTTTGGAAAACGTTTCTTCAGAGGGCTTTTTTAGAAACTGGTAAACGGTAATCCGTGTAGTTAAAAATTCATTAACGGCTTCTTTTGATTCGATAGAGCGTTGCATTGCAGCTTCTGCTGTTGAATGTTTATTCGCATAAACTACATAGGTTACGATAAACACCAATAAAAGTGCAAGGGGAACTATAAAAAGTTTTGCTTTAATCGTCATATTCTTCATGAAAAACTCCGTAACCATTTTGTTTATAGTTATTATGATAACTAAGATAAAAGTATATAAAAGTAGCACTTAATTTATAATATAAACTTATAAGATTCGTTATTCTGCTAAATGACTAAATATTTTATTGGAGAGAAATAAGGAAGAGAATAGTATTGTATTGGATGATACGGATCAGTTTTTTAGATTTTGGTAAAGTAACTCTAGCAAAGATGAAAATTCTTTTTTCTGCTCAGGATTGACACCCTTTAATGCCTTTTGCATAATCATTTCTCCCATTTGGATTAGTGGAGCGATTAGTTCTTTCCCTTCCGACGTAATCGAAATAAGATAGGCTCGTCGATCATTTTCTTTGGGTTGTCGTTTAACCAGCCCTTTTAGCTCTAGTTTATCCAGCATTAGCGTTAAATTTGATTGTTCAAAATAGGTATCTTGCGCCAACTCTTTTTGCGTTACTGCATCTTTTTCGCTAAGCCGGATTAATATGACGCGATGAGCGTAAGAGATATTGAATGGCTTGAGTTCTTTTTCAAATTCTTTTTTTAGGATGTTCCGCGCTTTTGCGATTAAGAATAAGATGGATTTATCGGATTCAAAACTCATAAAGATCCTTTTGTAACAGCTAAAATACTTAATAAAGATAACGTTGTTGCACTTGATTGTTGAATGGGCGCTTGTAAGTTCGTATTTAAGGAAGTTTAATGTGATGGCGGGCCACCAAGGATTTGAACCTTGGGAGGTATAACCCTCGCCGGTTTTCAAGACCGGTGCAATCGACCACTCTGCCAGTGACCCGTAGTAAAATTGAAGCTATCTTTTTCTATGCTGGAGGCGGCACCCGGATTCGAACCGGGGATCAGAGCTTTGCAGGCTCATGCCTTACCGCTTGGCTATGCCGCCACCATAAGTGGTGCCCGGAGCCGGACTTGAACCGGCACAGTGTTACCACCGAGGGATTTTAAGTCCCTTGCGTCTACCGATTTCGCCATCCGGGCATCTTGTAGAAAAAAATATCTCAGCTCAAACATTAAAACGCAATGTTTCAACTGGGATTATCTGGAGCGGGAAACGAGGTTCGAACTCGCGACCCCAACCTTGGCAAGGTTGTGCTCTACCACTGAGCTATTCCCGCATTGTTTTTGTGGACTGGAAGTATAGCAAAAAAATTATAGCGTGTAAAGAGTTCTAGAGTTTTTTTTACCGTTTTGAGATGAGGCATACGTTTTTTAGAGTTCCGCTAAGGTATAATCGCGCTAATTAAAACTATACTATAAAGGAATCCCATGCGTAGTGATACCATTAAACGTGGATTTGACAAAACTCCTCACCGCAGTTTGCTTCGTGCAACCGGGTTAAAAGACGAAGATTTCAATAAGCCGTTTATCGGGGTTGCGAATTCGCACATTGATATCATTCCGGGACATTTTTTCCTCCAAGAGTACGGCCGAATTGTTAAAGAGGCGATTCGTGAAGCAGGCGGAGTGCCGTTCGAGTTTAACACGATCGGTGTGGATGATGGCATTGCGATGGGGCATGATGGGATGTTATACTCACTTCCTAGCCGTGAGCTGATTGCCGATTGTATCGAAACGGTGATGAATGCCCACAAGCTTGACGGGCTTATCTGTATCCCAAACTGTGACAAGATCGTTCCGGGGATGCTGATGGGTGCATTGCGTGTCAATGTGCCGACGATTTTTGTTTCGGGCGGGCCGATGAAGGCAGGGCA
>NZ_JAHFAQ010000183.1 GCF_023250475.1 Sulfuricurvum sp.
GCGCCAAATCGCTCTACGGTGAAAACCACGAAAAACTGAGCGTCCTGATCGAGCGGGGGAGTGAGTTGGAGCGTGAATTGAAACGGAAAAACCGCGAGGTGGATGAGCGACTCGAAACCCTGAAATCCCAAGAAGCGGCACTCAAAGAGGCTATGGAGTATTTGCGCGTTGAACTCGACGCCGAGAAATCAAAACTCCGTGCAGGGTATGATGAAGCAATCCGCGAAGCCAAAGAGGCGGCTAAGGGGATGGATATGGCGGCAATCCACCGTCAGCTCAACAAGGCGCAGGCGAAACTTCCGAAACCTGAGCCTATCAAGCTCACCGAACCCGAACCGATTATCTATATTGTAGGGCAGAGTGTAAAATACCGCACTCAGCGTGGAACGGTCGTCAGTGTCGGAGCCAAAGATGCGATGATCGAGGTGGAGGGGATACGGTTGCGGGTCAAACTCACCGATCTCAAACCCAGCGGCAACCTCCCGAAAAAGCCTAAAGTGACGGTCACGTCGCAAATCGAGCAAAAAAGCGGTCTGAAACTCGATCTTCACGGATTGCGTGGGGAAGAGGCATGTGAGCGGATGGACAAATTCCTCTCCGATGCGCTCTTGCAGGGATTCGATGAGGTGATTATCTATCACGGTATCGGAACGGGGAAACTTTCCTACGCCGTCAAAGAGTTTTTAAAAGGTCATCCGAGTGTCAAAAGTTTTACCGATGCCCCTCAACATCTTGGGGGATTTGGGGCGAAGATCGTTCGTCTTTAAAAGTTCTCGTCATCCCGTACTTGATACGGGATCTATTTCTTTTCCCATTCACCCTCCTTGCAATCCTTCTCATTTCACAGTAAAATCTTTAAAAATATGTCATTTTGTTAAATTTTGATAGATAGATTTTGAACTTAGGCATTATTAGTATCTGATTATCTGTTAAAAATTCGATCACAAATATATTTTTGAATGAATAGATAGTTACATGCCCTCACAATATGGAGATATAGGATGAATCCTGATAAATACAATAGAAGTATTAGTTTGCTATGCCCCACCTGTGCCTGTTCTGACTTTTCTTATGAGGAAGGGGAGAATGAAACTATTCAAGTAATGACATGTGCTTCTTGTGGAAGAGAACTCAATAAAGATGAACTGATTCGCGAGAATAGTGAAAATATTGATGAGCATTTCTCTGAAATAAAAAATGAAGTGACTAAGGACGTTGCTGATGAACTCCGAAAATCTTTGAAAAAAGCTTTTTCAGGAAGTAAAAATATAAGGTTTAAATAATGTCAGTCTCTATTGATACAGGAGATGTGATAGCTGGACTGGCATTTTTTCTGTCAGCATACGCAACTTGGCAAACTGTCAGTTTTAATAAAAAGCAGAAATCTCTTGTGGAAAGCCAAGAAAAGCTAAATATCCGTCTCTTGGAAAAAGAAAATGAAGATGCACTGAAAGAAAAAAGAGCTGATCTTGGAACATCTTTTATAAAGTTAGGAAGTAGTAAATATAGGCTAAAAATATGGAATAAAGGATCTGCAACAGCAAAAAATGTCAGACTGGAGTTTCCAGAAGGCAATGATGTAATTATTGATTCTGAAGTAACAGATAAATTTCCAATGGAAAGTTTAGAGAGGTATCAATCTGTAGAGCTTATTGCCATAGTCCATATGCAAACTAAGAGAAAGCATGTTGTACGGCTTATATGGGAAGATGATGCACAGCCCTATAATGAAAAATTATCTTACCCAACACTATAAAAAATACAATAACAATTGGGGTCAGGTGATAACTATAATAATCCTGTTCTAAAAGGGAAAAGGCTACTCTTTCATATTTAAATTTAGAAAATGCTGTAAATCTTTGATTTCCCCCTTCTTGACAACCTACCTATAAATGATTATAATGATTCTAAAAAGTACAGGATATTGAACATGCAAGTGGTAAATTACACCGAAGCTCGCAATAACTTCAAATCTATCCTTGATCAAGTGTGCGACGATTTTGAGCCGATGATCATCACCCGCAAAAACGGTTCGGCGGCAGTGCTCATCTCTATCGAAGAGTACAACAGTTTCAAAGAAACCGCCTATCTCCTCTCGACACCCGCAAACGCCACGCGGTTGGCTGAGTCGCTCAAACAATCAGGTCGCGGAGAGATCGAAACACATGAGTTGATCGAGGCATGATGCTCGGCTGGACACCGAACGGATGGGAAGACTATCTGTTTTGGCAGGAAAATGATCGTAAAATTCTCAAACGGATCAACAAACTGATTCAAGATATAGTGCGTAATCCGACCTCCCTTGAGGGAATCGGGAAACCCGAACGGCTCAAAGAAAACCTATCGGGGCTGATGTCACGACGGATCGATGAGGAACATCGTTTAGTCTATGAGCCGAAAGAGAAAATAGTGATTATCCATCAATGCCGTTTTCATTATGGATCATAATATGAAGAAAGAAACTAACTAATTATCGAAAGTATTGAACCATGACCCAAACCGAATTCCAAAACGCCGTAAAACAACTCCAAAAATACTCCTACCACTATTACGTCCTCGATGACCCGATCACGACAGACGAAGAGTACGACATTCTCTATCACCTCGTGGTAGCGTATGAGACTGAACATCCGAACGAAATAATTCCCGATTCTCCGACACAGCGGGTAGGGGATGTCCCTCAGGATAAATTTGACAAAGCACAGCATCTTAGCCGTATGTGGAGTCTCGAAGACCTTTTTAACCGCGAGGAGTTGGAAATGTGGGTCAACCGTATCACGAAAGGGTACGGGGATGTCCGTTTCTATTGCGAACCCAAATTTGACGGGGCGA
>NZ_JAHFAQ010000095.1 GCF_023250475.1 Sulfuricurvum sp.
CGTTAGCAATGAAAATTTATTTATAAAAGGATTATGTAACTGGAGGTAAATAAGTATGAAGAGTATCTAAAAACTGATTGGAACGAACGTATTCTCATCTGTATAAAGAAGAATCATGAAGCCCACTTCATAATTACAATAATTAAAATGAATCTTATGGCTTCACAACTATAGATCCCTAATGCTAAGTACAGATACAATATAATTTTCAAAAAATAAAAAAGCTATCAAAAAATGATTTTTAATTCTTACCCCTTTATCTTTGCCTTTTTACCTATTATGCTATTGGGGTATTTTTGGCTGTTACGACAACGGTTGATTCTTGGATCTAAAGTTTGGTTGGTTGGCGGAAGTCTTTTCTTTTACGGTTATTGGAATATTATTTATATTCCATTGTTGTTGGGAAGTATATTCGTCAACTTCTTTGTGGGATCAGCACTGGCCAATACCAAGCCATTAAAAGTCTCCAAAAAAACTCTTCTTATTTTTGGAATACTTTTTAATATCCTTCTTCTTGCATATTTTAAATACACCAATTTTTTACTCGATAATTTTAACGGAGTCTTTGGGGCAAATGTACCGTTACCACATATTATTCTCCCTTTGGGTATCAGTTTCTTTACTTTTACCCAAATAGCCTTTCTTGTTGATGCGTATAAAGAGAAAATCAAAGAGTATGATCTGCTCAACTACATGCTCTTTGTGACCTACTTCCCTCATTTACTAGCTGGGCCAATATTACATCACTCAGAGATGATGCCACAATTTGTCAGCCGTTGGAACTGGACCGTACGATGGCGTAATGTTGCGGTTGGATTGCTTCTTTTCTCCATCGGTCTTTTTAAGAAAGTAATGATTGCCGATACATTTGCATCATGGGCAAATACTGGCTTTGATGTAGCAACAACACTTAACCTCATTGAAGCATGGTCGACGAGCCTGAGCTATACACTTCAACTATATTTTGACTTTAGCGGATACACTGATATGGCAATTGGTATTAGCCTGATGTTTAATATACGTCTTCCTATCAACTTCAACTCACCCTACAAAGCCAAAGACATACAAGACTTCTGGAGACGCTGGCACATTACGCTTTCACGCTTCTTACGAGACTATATCTATATTCCATTAGGTGGCAACAAGGTAGACAGATACCATAATTACGGGAATCTCTTTGCTGTCTTTCTCATCGGCGGATTGTGGCATGGAGCATCTTGGATGTTCATCATTTGGGGAGCACTTCATGGTGTAGCAATTGTACTTCATCGTATCTGGAAAGATTTAGGGCTACGAATGTGGGAATGGCTTGGATGGTTGATTACTTTTAACTTTGTCAATATTGCTTGGATATTTTTTCGGGCTAAAGATTGGGATATGGCAAATAAAGTATTAACCGGAATGACTGGATCAAGCGGCATAATGCTAAATGAAAAAATTGGAAATAAAATCATAGTTTTACTCTCTCCATATAGCATCACCTTTGGAAATTGGCTTCAAAATATTCACGGAAACAATAAAACTCTTCTGTGGAGTGCTGCTGGACTACTGTTTGTTTTATTGTTTAAAAATTCTCATGAACTGGCACACAATTTAAAAGAGAATAAAATGATTTTAGCAATTTTATTCTTATGGTTTTCCAGTATTAATTCCCTCGGTAAGATTAGTGAATTTTTATATTTTAATTTTTAAAGAGTTACCATGAAATCAAAAAAAATTCTATTTTTATTTGTAGTATTAAATATTTTTTATATATCCACTAATTTTTTTATATGGAAGTTTTATACTGAAGATATTTTCGTAGGTATAAATAGCTATAAAGCAGGTGATTTATCAAGACTTGGATATATATCTACGTCATTAGATTTACGAAAAGCTGAATACAATTTGTCTTTTAAGCACTTTGAAAGCGCTGATATTAATTTAACTGATAAATCACAATATTTTGATCTCATTACAATAGGAGACTCATTTTCAAATGCTGGAGGGGGAGGATTAAACGGGTATTATCAAGATTATATTGCAACACTATATGGGAAAAAAGTATTAAATATTCAGCCATTTGATGGCGACTACTTAAACACGATAGTCATTTTGGCCAACTCAGGGATTTTGGAAAGAATGAAAACTAAAGTTGTCATTCTAGAAAGTGTTGAAAGAGCATTTATAGAGAGGATGACACCGCAGCTAAATACAGATAAAAATCAAACTATTGAATATATAAAATTGAATTTTAAAAATAAATATATCAATGAATCACCAGAATATACTTTCCTAAATGATGGAAATTATAAATTTATACTAACCAATATTTTGAGAAAATTCTCTGATAATAGTTTTAATAATATCGTCTACAAAGTGCCGTTAAAAGGGACTTTTTTTAATGTTTCCCATCCAAATGACTTGCTTTTCTATAAAGATGATATAAAAAATATGAAAAAATATAATGTAGCCAATCTCAATCAAGCGAATAATAATCTGAATAAACTAGCTCATTTGTTAAATAAATCTCATATTAAATTAATTGTTCTTGTTGGACCTAATAAATATACAATATATAGCGACTTTTTAATCCAAAAAAATAAATATGGTCGAAGTGAATTTTTTGAAGACTATGTTCAACTGCCGAAGGATTACGTATTTGTTAATACAAAAGCAATCTTGCATAGTGCTGTTTTAAATGGAGAAAAGGATATATATTATGCTGATGATACCCATTGGTCCTATAAAGCTTCCTCTCTGGTAATAAAATCGATGAATTATTTAAAATAAAAGTACATAAAACAAAAAAATCATGAGCTCACTTTGCTTCTGCTTTGAAAAAGAATACTAAAGCTAAAGAAATGATGCGAACGGTGATAATGGGTATAAAGAATTCTCTACAAAACTTAAACAATTAGTCATATACAAATCATATTTGCGCTCTAGGACTTATTTGGACTCACTGACGCTACAACACAATATAGCCTTATATAGATCATTTTGGTGCTAATGGTAGGTTGTGATATTTTGATTGAAATCTGTAATTTTATAAAAGTGTCACATACTAAGTTCTTAAGTGATTGAAGGTTTAATGATTACGGTGTTTGTAAGTGGTGCGCCCGAAGGAATTCGAATCCCTGACCGCCGGTACCGCAAACCGGTGCTCTATCCAGCTGAGCTACGGACGCATATTTTTAAAGAGAACGAAATTATAGCCGATAAAGCTTATAACTATCTGAGTTGATTTATTTTTAGGACAAACTCCACTTCTGCTTTTGACAATCGGAGTTCTTTGGCAATCGTATCTATCTCAATTCCTTGGTTATATCGACTAATCACTTTCTCATCATCCAGCCCGCTAATCGAAGTTGGAAGGGAAAGATTGCGGATTCGTTCTTCAAGATATCGAAGACGATTTTCGGTTTTCTCTTTATACCCGCTAAACGTCTCCTCGATTTGCGTCAGTGATTCTAAAATCGGAACGGAGAGTTCATTCACCTCACGCCCGAGTTCTGCATGCAACGAGTGCTGACTCACCGGCACACTCTCTTGTAGCGAAGTAATGATCTCCAGCTCTTGTTTAAGCCGTTTATCCATCATAAACAGTTCTCGGTGCAGATCTTCCACTACTTTTGCAATCGAGCGGATCTGTTTGGTAACCTCCCCCTCCTTCGTAACTACATAATAGATAAGTCCCACGACCATAACAGCCAAGGCTACCAGTGCTATCTCGATTGGGTGATTCATTCAAGCCCTTTCATCTGACGAATCATTACCCGCTCACATGCTGTCATATAATATCCCCATGCTTCTTTATCCCGTACATGGATTTTCTCTATCTGCGCCAATGACGGATTCACTGCTTCGAAATAGAGCGCAATTTCTCGTTTAGGAAATGTTGCTATTTCAAGTCTTCCGTAATAGTGTTTTCCGCTCTCCAGTTGATCTGAGCTTAGTTTAAAATGCTCCAAACCTATCCCTTCGATAAGTCCCTTCATAGAGAGTTCAAGACGGTTTACTTTTCCGTTGGTCAAGAGCTGCTCAATTTTCTCCATCTTCCGATACAACTCCGCCATAATGTTAAGCATCAAGGTATTTGTATCATCAAGCTCTCCGCGAACTTTCGCGTGCTTTATCCCCTGCGTTATCGAATTTTCTTCCGTTTCGCCGATCTGATTGAATTCACGTTCAAATTTTTCGCCATTATCTTCTACCACTTCGTACGACAAATCTATTGTCGCCTGTACCAATCTTATATCGCTCATGCTACCACCTTATCTAAAATAATCAATCCGATAAACACAAACCCCAAATAGCCGTTCACGGTAAAAAATGCCCGATCTATCTGGGTAAAATCACGACGAACCAATATATGTTCGTAAGAGAGCATCAATGCTGAAAAGACGACTGCACCGATACCAAAAACTCCTAATCCTGACGCAGCCACGAAAAGTCCCCAAAAAATGACACTCAACAGATGAAAAAGCGCCGATATTTTGAGGGTTGCACTGCTGCCGTATTTGGAAGGGATCGAATGAAGTCCGTTGGTTTTATCAAATTCCATATCCTGAAGAGAATACAGAAGATCAAAACCTGCAACCCAAAAGACGACGCCGATACTCAACCACATCGACCACAACGGCACAGTGCCTAGCACTGCGATCGCTCCCGCCATCGGTGCCAATCCCAGCGATATACCTAAAACAATATGTGCCATCGAACTAAACCGTTTAAAATATGAATAGCTGAGCAATACAATCAAGACCGGAAGAGAGAGATAGAACGCGAAATTGTTGATGAAGTATGCTGCCGCCATAAATACGAGTGCATTGACTGCGGTAAAAATAGCAATCGACGCGCTATCGAGCCGTCCATCCACACTGGGCCGTCCGGAGGTACGGGGATTATGAATATCGAAAGAGCGATCGACATAGCGATTAAAGCCCATTGCCGCGTTTCGGGCGCTGACAGCCGCCAATGCACCCAGAACAAGGAGCTTAAATCCGAACCATCCGTTCGCCGCAACGATCATAGCAATAAAGATAAACGGAAGCGAAAAAATACTGTGCTGAAACATCACCAGCTCATTAAAATCCTGCAATCTCTTCCTCAACCGCTTCACAATAACCCTTTATTTTGATCAAATGAGGTTTATTTTATCGTAAATTATCTTTGACGCTACCTCTAATAAGAGGTTCTTGCACCCCATCGGGGTATAATGTCCGTTATGAAAACCTTAGCGATTATCGGCTCAACGGCATCAGGCAAAAGTGATTTGGCTCTCACTCTTGCACAGCGTTACAATGGAATAATCCTCTCCATTGATTCTCTCAGCATCTATAAAGAGATTGATATCGCCTCTGCAAAACCGACAAAAAATGAATTGTCCTGCGTCAAACACTTTGGTATCGATTGTCTCAAACCTGATGAAAATGCGAGTGTGATCACTTTTATCGAGGAGTATCGCCGTATTCAACATCAGGCTGTTGCCGAAAATAAAAATATCATTATTGTCGGGGGGAGCAGTTTCTATCTCAAGAGTATGATTGAGGGGCTCTCCCAAATCCCTATATATTCCCCATCGACCCTTCAAAAAGCAAAGGAGATGATTGTAGATCTCGCAGAGTGCCATCGGGTATTACGTGATGCCGATCCGATTACGATGGAAAAGATTGCCTCCAGCGATGCCTACCGCATTGAGAAAATGCTCCTGATCTATCTGGAAACACAAACGGCACCCTCCGATTGGTTTCGTGCCCATCCCCCCTCACCGATCATTACAGAGTGTCCGGTATTGCATTTAGACATAGAACGCTCTTTACTGCGAGAACGAATCGCTCTACGAACACAAAAGATGGTAACCATGGGATTGATCGATGAAGTCGCCGAACTCGAGCGACAATACGGCCGAATGCCCAACAGCATGAAAGCGATCGGAATCGTTGAGGCATTGGATTATCTGGATGGGAAAATCACGAAAACTGAGATGACAGAACGTATCACAACCCATACGGCTCAGTTAGCCAAGCGCCAACAAACCTTTAACACCCACCAATTCGCCCTCACCGCAAACGGATCGGCAAACGTCTTGGAAACGATTGCGGAAACAATTTTAAAATAACGCGAGTGCGTCTTTAGCCAATTTGCCCCATGCGGAGTTTTTATCCGTCTTGATACTTGCGTTATAAGCGTCTCGCGCTTCACGCTTGTGTCCCAATTTTTGCTCAATCGCTCCGATCAGATACTGCTGACGGGAGCGCTTTTCGGTGTTGAGCTTTTGTTTGTTCAACGTTTTCAAAATATTCAAAGCATCCGTATCTTTGCCCAAATTTTGGTACGATTGTGCCAATGTAAATTCGATGAAAGGGGTTTGCGTATAGCTTTTTGTCCGCTCTTGCAAGGCAATTACTTTGCGGGCATAGGTTTGTGTCATCGCCTCATCTTTGCGTTTTAGCCCCAAACTCACCATTTGAGTGTACCGCTCGATATCGTTAAAATCATTCGGGTAGGCATCTTCGATTAACTTGATATGACGAATCATTTTATCACCGTCTCCGACACGCTGTGCGGTATCGAACATGGTACGATAAATGTCGTTGAGGGGAGGATTTTTTTGCGCCCCCAAGAGGGTGATGAGCTCTTCACCCCCCTTGGTCGCCTCTTTGTATTCTCCTAAACCGAACTGTGTTTTGACCATTCGTGAAAGCCATAACTGCCGTTCGGCTATGGAGTTCGATTTCAAATGGCTTTGCGCTATTTTTTTAGCCGTCGGGTATTGCGTTGTTTTCAATGCACAATCAAAAAGTGCCTCATCCCACTCCGGAAGAAGTTTAATTTTGTACATCTTCTGAAACTTCATCGCATCAACACATTTCCCCTCTTTTAAAAGCGATTTTTCATATCCGATGGCACTTTTTGAAATAAGCTGGTTGGTTTCAGGATACTCGGTAGAATCGAGACGATAAAGATCACTCTCGATATCCAATATCTCTTTGTATTTTTTCTCTTTTAACAATAGCTGCGCTTTTTTGTACAGTGCTTTTCGTCCGACACTGTCGTCTCCGTAACGGTCTATTAAATCATTGTATTTTTTGATTTCCGTTGTCGTATTGGTGTCACCTTCATTAAAAAACAGACCGTCTTTGGCCCGACGTACCTCTTCAACATAGTCCCCGTATTTAAAATTCTCAAGATATTCGTTAAATCGTTTAAGAGCTTCGCCGCGTTTCCCCGCTTTGGCCAATTGAAGTCCCAAATTTTTGAGTAATAACTGGTAATTCTCTGACTTCTTGTCGCTCTTATTCATTAGTGCTTCCGTAATACGGGCAGCCGTCTTGGGATCTTTTTTATCCATAAACGTTGTTGCCATACTCATTGCATCGCTGCTGACTTCACTAAAATAATCAGGATTAACAGTCGCTATTTTATCCACGTACTGTGCCGCTTTTTTTACCTCTTTGTTTACGAGTTCAATTTGAGCGAGTTTAAAGGCTGCTTTAGAGGCAATGGCTACATCCGATGTCGAGGCCAATGCGCGTTGGTAAAACTGCGCCGCTTTTTTGAATTCACCGGATATCTCTAGCTGCTCTGCTTTGTAAATCATTCCCAAAGGGGCGAAAGAGCTATCGCCTTGTTCATCAAACAGACGATCAAAGAAGTAATCCGCATCGGTAATTTGACCTATTTTGCTGTACGAATTGGCGGTATAGACCAAAACTTCGGCAATCCCCGGATCGGCGGAATATTCCCGTAAAAAACGTTTAGACAGCGCCAATACTTTTTCAAATTCGCCCAGCTGGTGATAGGAGCGGATTTGATATAGCATCAACTCATTTTTAAAGACGGTGTTGGGATACTCTTTAAGGGTATTTTCGGCACGGTCAAGTACTTTATTGTAGTCTTTAGCCGCGTACGCTTTTTTCATTTCCATATAATCGGTAACATCCTGTACCCGTCTTATCTTGATCGGGTTCCCTTTTAAATCAAGTCCGCCGACATAGGGAGGAGTATTTTTCGCAACTTTAACCGGAAAATTAATAGCAGATGCGCCGGATGCGGCAAGATTCAGCAGAGGAAGATTGTTTTGGTATCCGATAACATTCCAATGGAGTGCCTTCTTTGCACTATTTTGATAGGTATCTTCCGATTTAGTGAGATTAAAGAGGACCGGAATAAGCTTCATCTTCGATTTGGGAAGAATTGTGATCGTATACCCCTGTGCCGTAAAAGAAGAGCTTATAACAAGTTGTCCATTGTCAATGGGAGAGAATTTTTGTTTTGGAGCGGAAGGGAAGCGGCAATCAATTCGTCTTGTTTCTCCAAACTCATTGTTGGTTGCCTGGCACTCAAACGGGAGAGAGTGACGAAGATGAAGGATACTGAATTTCTCTCCCTCCTCTTTACCGCTTTGAATAGAGAGTTCCAAGCCGAACAGGGGAAGACAAAGGGATAGAATAATCCAGAATTTCAACCCTTCCCCTTTTTGCTTTCCTTTTAATAGCCGCTATTATACACGAATAGCGTGATAACTTTCAACAAAGGGTTTACGGCAAACAC
>NZ_JAHFAQ010000096.1 GCF_023250475.1 Sulfuricurvum sp.
ATGCAAAAGAGTTTGATCGATCTTCTATCTCACGAACTTCGAACCCCTTTGACCCTGATACGGGGAGCTGCCAGCAATCTATCCAATCCACAGTTCACCCTTGCGCAAAAGGATAAAGAGGCGATGGTGCAAACCATTGTGGAAGGGTCACGCCGTATGGAAAAAGTGATCGACAATTTACTGGTTAATGCACGATTTCGTGAGGGAAAAACACCTCTTAATCGGACAATAGTACGCTTTGAGGAGGTGGTTTCCTCGGCATTGGCGATAGCCGAAAATGATTGGAACCGACAAGCTAACCTCTCCTTCTCGGCGGATATTCCTCCCTTGAGTGCTGATATCGCTTTACTTCAGCTGGCCGTTGGCAATTTATTGGATAACGCCTTTAAATACGGTCATGAGGTGCGTGTTGAACTGAGTGCCGCATTTAATGAAATACAGTTGCTTATCTGTAATAACGGCGATCTTCCCTCTTCGGATACTATCGCTACCCTCGGTATTATCCCAGGGAGGCTTGACAATGCCCAAGGCAAGCCGGGCTCAGGGATCGGATTGCGTCTTGCGCAAAACATTATCGAAGTTCACGGCGGTACATTAACGATTGATCTGAGCAATGATCATTTTTGTGTTCGAGTGAGCCTTAGGGGAGAGTCGTGACATCTAAAATTTTAATTGTGGATGATGACCCCTCTATACGGCGGCTGTTGGCTATGACGCTTGCCTTTGCCGGATTTATGGCGGAGAGTGCATCAACGGCAAAAGAGGGATTGAAAAAAGGGAGCAATGAGTATTTCGATTTGATTTTGCTCGATTTGGGATTACCCGATATGAGCGGGATCAAATTTTTAGAGCGTTATCGCGAGAATGACCAAACCCCTGTCATTGTGGTTTCGGCAATTCATGATGAGACGGACAAGATAGCCGCTCTCAATGCGGGGGCGGATGATTATGTGACAAAGCCTTTCAATACGGATGAGCTGATTGCCCGTATAAAAGCAAATTTACGCCGCGTTCCTCCTACGCAGGAGAGATCACCAATTCTAAGTGTTGGAGAAATGCGTATGGATGTTGCCGGAAGAATTGTCACAATAGCCGATGAACTGATAAAGTTGACCCCCAAAGAGTTTAAACTACTCCGTGTTTTTATGGAGAATGAGGGGAAAGCACTGACTCACTCATGGTTGCTTAAATCAATATGGGGAGTCGGATATCAGCATGAGACCCATTATCTGAGAGTTTTTATCAATCAACTGCGTCAAAAGATTGAAATCGATTCCGCACGACCGAAATGGATCATCACCGAAGCGGGGATCGGATATCGGTTTGTGGGATAAGATTTAGCCCCGCTTCGCTATAATTTAAAACTTTTTGATTATGCGGAGCAGGGATGAGTACAGAAGAGATCGGAGCACTATTAAGCGATAAAAGCAAGCTCCTCTCCGAAATCTATTTCGAACTTCAAGCCGCGTGTGAGGCGAAGTACGGTTCCGATACCCTCGTCATTATCGAAGTAGGATCATTCTTCGAGGTCTACGAAGTCAACAACGAAGCTATGAAAATCGGTAAGGCGAAAGAAGTTGCCGAATTTCTCAACATCCAGCTTACCCGTAAAAACAAAACCATTTTAGAAAACTCGATCCAAAACCCTCTTCTCGCGGGGGTTCCGACCGTCTCTATCGAGCGCTATCTCAGCCGTTTGGTACAGTCGAAAAAATATACCATCGTCCTCGTCCGTCAGCAGGGGGAAGTTCCCCATATCCGCCGCTACATCTCCAATATCATCTCTCCGGGGACCAATTTTGATTACATTGCCGAAGCGAGCGAGAACTATATCGCTTCGCTCCTGATCGATCAAAATAACGGGGTTTATTCCATCGGCTACTCCGCTATCGATGTAGGGACGGGGAAAACCCTTATCAATGAGATTCATGGAACCCGTGAAGATAAAACCTATGCCCTCGATGAAGTGTTTACACTGCTCCAAAGCTACCAAACCTCTGAGGTGGTGGTGACGTTTTGTGCGGGAGATATCGATCGTGAAGAAGTAAACCGCTATCTGGAGATCAAAAATCACCATCGTACCTCGATGAACGAGAAACGGCTTCGGATCGATTACCAAAATGAACTGTTTGAACGGATTTATCAGATACGCTCACTCCTCAGCCCTATCGAGTATCTTGATTTAGAGCGCTATCCGTATGCCTCCGAATCGCTTTGTATCCTTATCAACGTTATTATCGATCACGATGCCGGAATCATCGAGAAGATGAACCGTCCGACCTTTTTGGGGACGAATCGCTATATGTATCTGGGAAACAATGCGGCGGAGCAGTTGGGGATTATTTCTCGTGATTCGGATGAAATGACACTCCTTAAATTGATCGATAAAACCTCTACGGCGATGGGAAAACGGCTATTGCGTGAGCGACTGCTGAATCCGATTTGTGATGCCAAACTCCTCGAAGAGCGATACGATTTGATCGACAAAATGGGGGAGCATATCGCGCCGTTGGAGACGAAACTCAAAGAGGTCTACGATCTGGAGCGGATACTTCGTCGTTTAAAGCTCGGTAAACTCCACCCGTTCGAACTCGCCTATTTTTACGCGTCGCTCAGTGCGGCGGAATCGTTGTTTGAAGATGCCGAGCGTTTAAAAATTACCTACGATAAAGCCAGTGCACAGGAATGTGCCCATTGTGCCTCGGAGTTGCGTCGTATTTTTAATATCGAAGCGTGCGCCAAATTCCGACGCGATCAGGTAGATCAAAATCTCTTTAACGAAGGGATTGATCCCTCTATCGATGCACTGGAACAGTTACAGAGCGATAACGAAGCAAAACTGAGTGCTATTATCAGCCATATCGACACTTTTTTCGAATCGGGGGGATCGTATGCCTCTATCGGATGGCTGGAGAGTGAGGGGTATCATCTGTTGATGACCCGTAACCGCTATGTGAGTGTCGAAGAGGCACTCCACAACAGCTTTTTTACCTTGGAGGGGCAGCACTACTTTTTCCGTGATTTTCAGATCCGAAAACTCAAAACAACCGTCAAACTCTCTTCCACCCTTTTGGATGAACTCTCCATCGAAAATGCCGGAGCCAAGTCGCGGATGATCGCACAGGTGAAAGAGCGCTACCGCGAACAGCTTGAAGGACTTGAGAAACGGTTTTCCCATGCCATCGAACATTTGATCTCTTTTTTAGCTGTGGTGGATGTGAGTCTCAGCGGTGCGAAGTGTGCGAAGCAGTACCGATATGTCAGACCGACGATTGTACCATCTCCTAAAGCGTTTATTGAAACGGTAGGGCTGCGGCATCCCCTGATCGAGTCGCGCGAAGAGAACGGTATCTTTATCCCGAACGATCTCTTTTTAGGTTCCCTTGATCAGCACACCTATGAAGAGCATTCGACGATAGAGAACGGTGAGGATGTCAAAGGGGTATTGCTCTATGGGATCAACTCCAGCGGGAAATCCTCTCTGATGAAGAGTATCGGACTCTCGGTAGTGATGGCACAAGGGGGATCTTTCGTTCCGTGCGCCGCTATGCGTTTTGCCCCTGTCGACAAGCTTCTCACTCGTATCGTCTCCAAAGACAACCTCTACAAAGGGTTATCGACCTTTGCGGTAGAGATGCTGGAACTCCGTAATATTTTCAATCGAGCAACAGAGAATACCCTCATATTAGGGGATGAGATCAGCCACGGAACCGAGACCGAATCGGCTCTCGCTATCGTCGCGAGTGCGATCCTAAAACTCCGTGAGATTGGAAGTATGTTTATTTTTGCCACCCATCTTCATCAGCTCTCCTCCCTCGCCGAAATCCAAAAAGCGCGAGAGATTGTTCTGCTTCATTTGGGAGTGTATTACGACGAAGCGAGCGACAAACTGGTGTATGACCGCAAACTTAAAAGCGGAAGCGGCTCGACGCTGTACGGATTGGAGTTTGCCAAATCACTCCACATGGATGAGACCTTTTTGAAAAAAGCGTACGAGATACGGGGGCGGATCACCGATAAAACCCACGAAGCCGCTATGTTGAAACGTGAGAAGAAGAGCCGCTACAACAACAAGCTCTTCCTCACCAAATGTGCGTTATGCGACGAAGCGGTCGATGAGGTACACCATATCGTCCCGCAAGCCAATGCGGATGATGGCGGTTCTATCGGCCATTACGGGATGAATCACCGCTACAACCTTATTCCTCTGTGCTCGAAACACCACCGCATGGTGCATGAGGGGAAAATTGCCGTTCACGGCTTTGTGATGAGTGAGGAAGGTTTACGGCTTAGCTACTCCGAGAACACTACGACGAACAGTTGAGCAGAATGAGTGAAAGGGACTGTCATAAAAATTTTAATTGTCGATGACAGTCTGACGGTGCGCAAGATTGTTAAGCGTTATTTGTTGAAGCACGGCTACGATCACATAGATGAAGCGGTTGATGGTAAAGATGCGCTTGCATTGTTACAGCAGTACGAATATGGGTGCATATTCTTAGACATCAATATGCCGGTAATGGACGGTTTCACCGTTTTAGAATGGCTTAATCGTGTACCATGGCGAGATCAGATTCATGTTGTTGTAATGTCGACGGAAGTCATTCAGTTGGGTCAAAAGCGGATACGTGAACTGCAAATCGATACGGTAATCCCGAAACCTTTTACGGGAAGCGAATTTGAAAGAACCGCAGTATCACTGCTGAATGTTATCAGTTCAAAAGCACAAACGGTGCAACTCGTTTATGATGGGCCTATTATGATCATCGATGACAGCCTGGCGATGCGAAATATCATACGAAAACAGTTGGAAAATCTCAATTGTCTTAATGTCACTGAAGCTGTCAACGGTAAAGATGGGCTTGAAAAAATCAGCGAATGGGCTATGCTTTATGAAGACGATGAAAAAATGGGAATTGTTTTTTTAGATTTGACGATGCCGGTAATGGACGGATTGCAATTGATTGAAATTTTGGAAGAAAAAGAACTTCTTTCCAAATTACAAATCATTGTCCTTTCCGGAAGCATCGACATGGCATTGACGATGGTGGATGGTTCATCCATCATGTCCGCGTTGCCAAAACCGTTTGAACATACGGCTTTTGTTCAGGCGTTTCGTCCTTTGATCGAAGAGAACCCGATTCGACTGCAAACACCACAAAATGAGATCAAACTTTTTTTTGATGCGAAAAAGAATGTCGAAAATCTTACCTCTTTGGATGTGATCGAAGCAGAGAGCGTTAGTGAATTGAGTGAGTTTCTTTTTGCCCCTTTTGAATCGATGACGTTGGAACTCTCTTTTCCAAAAGAGCGTTTGAGGGAGATTCCAAAAGAGGTATTTTTCTCATGTATTCAGTCGGTCTATCGTTCGGTACTGATGATTGACCACCGTATTAAAAATTATTTTGAACTCGAATATCTATACGATCAAATGCAAAAAATAGATCGGTATGAATCGCAAATCAGTGCAATCACAGCCAAAGATATTCTGGGATATGTCCGTATGAAACTGTTACCGAAAAATAATGAGTATGCGGAATTGAGCGCTAAAATAAGACGTTATCGTATTGCAATTAAAACGTTAATTGAACGGAAAAACAAACTTATTCAAATGTATAAAGAGACTCCAAGCAAACAGGTTAAAGAGACCTACGAAAAATATGAGCATGACCTTGCCTCTTATCGGGGTGCTTTGGCAAGCCATGACAAACAACTCAACGATTTATCTCAGTTTTTGGAAAATGAGATTATGGATCAGTGGGAACAGATGTTCAAAGCGCAGATTCATCGAATGACAAAAACCACTAATCAGGTTCGTGCCGAGTTTGATAGATCTCTTTGGAAGGGGATGCGTACCTCTAAGCGTTTCAGATCGTATTGCAATGCGCAAGGAAGGCATTTAGAGTTGACGACGCAAAGCTGGCTCGAACATGAGAATAATCGACTACATGGACAACTTCGCCATTTTTTTGAAGTCGATTTTCGGACATCAATCCTGATCGTAGGTTTTAAAGACAGTGAAGGAAGCCAAATGCGTGAAGAACTTAAAAAAAATTTCCCCACGTATGATATTCAGGCATTTACAAATTGGACGATTAAAAATTACGGTTTGCCGTATGTGCCGAATTTATTGATATTAAACCGTGAATCGCAGGAAGAAGGGTTTGAAACCTATCTGAATGAAGTAGCAAAACGGTTTAAAACCTCGGTTGAGATGCTCAATACATTGACTATTTATAAAGGGGCAATCAAAAGCTCGGAGTTGATCGGCAATGATAGCCTTTATAACTTGAAGCTCAAAAACTACATGAAAATGCCTTCTTCGCCTCATGAATACACTATGATGGCGCTGAAAGCAAAATCGCTTATTTTTTAGTCCGATACCGTTCGAATCAATCCAATTTGTTCAATCTTACCCTTGTCGACTTCAAATCACTCTGGAACGAAAATGGATCATTGACTACCGGAATAAGGGTATTGATCGGTGTATCGGGGTAGCCAAACGGAGCAAAAAGGTGACGGGATGCGAGTGTTCCGAAACGAACGGGGAGGAGCAAAGATCCCAGTTCATTAGAGAGAACCGCTATATCCCCTTCCGATATCCGCAACACTTCGGCTTCAGCCGCGTTCATCATCAAATAAGGGTTCTCTTCGTCTCTTAAGAGTTCTGCGACTTCTCCGGTACGTGTCATCGTATGCCACTGTTTTTTTGTTCGCCCTGTAATGAGGATAAACTCATCGCTTGGTAGGTTGAATGGAGCAGAGACAATCGGATGAAACCGTGCTTTTGCCGATTGTGTCGCAAATTTCTCATTCGAATAGAGCCGTTCTCCACCCCACTGATACGAGAGGGTTTGATAATCCTGGGTACTTTGATCGCAGAGGCGTTCCTCGGTAAGTTTTTTATATTCATCATAGATTTCGGCGGAATCGGTAAAATCGAATCCTTCAAATCCCAATGCCGCAGCAACCTTGCAGATGATTTCACCATCGCTTTTTGACCCTGATGGAGCCGTTTTAAATGGTCTGAACCGTTTAATAAATCGCTCCGAATTGGTCATGCTTCCCTCTTTTTCTCCCCATGAACTGCTCGGGAGAATCAGATTAGCCAGCATCGCGCTTTGGCTCATTACGCAGTCTTGGACGACCAAAAAGAGCTCAGCCTGATTCAGGGCGTGTGCTGTTTTATGAACATCAGGGAGGGTTAAGAGGGGATTGGTGCATGCAACCCACAAAAATTGGAGTTTACGGGTGAGAATAGCGTCCATGGCCTCCGTGATCGTCATTCCCGAATGCGGTGAAATAGAGCCCTCTGAGAGATTCCAATGACGTTCGCACGTTACGCGGTCGCTTTCATTACGGACATCGCGATAGCCGGGTAAACCGTTTGAAAGATAGCCGACTTCCCGTCCCCCCATGGCATTGGGCTGTCCGGTGAGAGAGAGGGGAAGCCCTTTGAGTGCATTCATCCGTCCCGTCGCTAAAAAGAGGTTGATAAATCCAAGATTGCGCATCACACCATCACTCGCCTGATTAAGTCCTTGGCACCATAGCCCTAGAATCTTTTTGTCTGAAGCAAAAAGTTCAACGAGTCGCTTTGCCTCTTGGACTTTCAGTCCGCACGATGCTATTGCTTCTGCAAAAGGGAGAACTCTGGCCGCGTCGAGTGTCTCCTCAAACCCTTCGCAGGAACGGGCGATAAAATCGGCATCGCATCCTCCGCGTGTCTCAATATCGGCAAGGAGAGCATTGTAGAGGATCGTATCGGTTCCGCTGAGAAGTCCCAGCCACAGATCGGCTTTCTCGGCGGTTTCGGTACGGATCGGATCGATGACGATGATTTGAGTATTCGGATTGGATTTTTTGCGGGTCATAATCCGTCGATAGATGATCGGATGCGCCCACGCCGGATTGGAGCCGCTGATGAGGATCACATCGGCATCGTCTATGTCGGCGTAGCAGCCAAGAGCACCGTCACTCCCGAAAGCCATTTTGTGGGCTACCACTGCGCTTGCCATACAGAGCCGAGAGTTGGCATCGACATTATTGGTTCCCAAGTGTCCCTTGATCATTTTGGTAAAAAGGTAGCTCTCCTCGGTGAGGAGTTGTCCTGAGAGGTAAAAATAGAGGCTATCAATGGGGATGTCACGGATACGATCGGCCAAAATCGCGATCGCTTCATCCCACCCGATCGGTTGAAACGGCTCGGACTTATTGCTTCGATACAGCGGTGTTGTCAGGCGGTTTGAATCTAATCCCTTCACCATTTGGATCGGTTTGAAACAGAGTTCTCCGTGCGTAGAAGGGTTGGCTTTATCTCCCTTTACTTTGATCCGATTGTCGGAGCATTCGACACTCAGCGCGCATCCTGTACCGCAAAACGGGCATCCTGTAGCGATGAATTCTTCAGCTTTCATACGAGATAGTCTCTAGATCATTAATAATTTCGGTAAAGACCTGATAACGATGTATCGGATTCGGATGAACCATTTTTTCGATAACC
>NZ_JAHFAQ010000097.1:0-5823 GCF_023250475.1 Sulfuricurvum sp.
TAAACTCTCTTAAGATGCAATCTTCGACCTCGATCGTTTTGGTCGCCACTTGATCGATAAAATAACGGTCATGAGAGATAAAAAGGAGGGTGAATTTCTCTTTGAGGATCAGTTCTTCGAGAAACTCGACCATGTAGACGTCGAGGTGGTTGGTCGGTTCATCGAGCAGAAGAATATCCGGTTTTTGGAGGAGGAGCGAGGCGAGGGCTACACGGCGCTGTTCCCCTCCGCTTAAGAGTTCGACATTTTTATGCTCGTACTCTTTGAGCATAAAATGGTGCATGACCCGTTCAATTTTATCATCCAGATTCCAGGCATTGTGGTGGTCGAGGAAATTGGTTAAGAGGGATTGTTCGTCGAGTAAGGCGGTATTGTCGAATTGCTCGGCGAGGAGGGTTGAAATCTCATCAAAACGGACACGAGCGTATTTCAGCTCTCCGAGTCCCGCTTCAATGGCTTCGCGAACCGTATGGGAAGGATCGAATTTCGGCACTTGCGAGAGCATTTTAATCTCAATCCCCTGGCGATTGATCCGCTCACCGCCGTCGGTATCGAGGGAGCCGTGAACAATCTTCATCAAGGTTGATTTTCCGCTGCCGTTTTTCCCGACGATGACGACCCGTTCTCCCTCATCGATGTGAAAATTGATATTTTCTAAAATTTTTTGGGCTTCATAGTGTTTGCTGACACCGAGGAGATCGACTAATGCCATATTTATTTATTCCTTGGGGAGGATACTTCCGCGAATTATAGCGGATGGGAACTTAGAGGGGATATCCCATACTAATTTGTAAGGATGACTATAGTGTGACCATCTTCTTGGTAAAATACACAAAACAAAATAAGGAGCTTTATTTATGAAATTGAAATCAACTTTGCTTTTAGCAGCTATTTTTGCCGCAGCCGTGAGCGTGAGTGCCGGAGATATAGATGGAGGCGCCGTATTAGGAAGTGCTGTAGGTGCAGCTGCCGGATCGGCGATCGGTTCAGCCAGCAGCGGTAAAAACGGTGCGATTATTGGCGGCGGCGTCGGTGGAGCACTTGGGGCGGCTATCGGAAGCAACACTCAACGAAGCTCAGAAAAAGTTGTATACGTTGATCGAGAACAGCATGATAACGGAAAGCACAAAGGGCATCACAAACATCATAATAACGACTGAGGGTATAAAATTACCCTTTAAAAACAGTGATTACGGGATAAATACCAGGTTGCAATCGCATAATCGTTGTAGGGTGTTTCCCTCTGTGCCGGAGGGAGAGAATCGTTGCGGAGCTTACTCCGGATGATCCCGAATACAATATACCCGAGTAACAATCCTCCGATAGCGATAAACCAGTCGCTTTTCCACCACACAATCAAAGCAATACTATAATTTCCATAGCTCAAGCCCCATCCCATGATACGTGCAATAAGACGGCATTGGCGTGTCGGAAGTGTCGGTGTCGGGTCGATGAGAAAGATAGGATGTTCGTTGTTCATAAAGCAATTATAGCGGATGGGAACTGACGGCTTCGGATTGTTTTTGAAAATAAGTCACCAAATCTTCGTAATTGAGCGGGCGGCTGTGCCAATACCCTTGAATGGCATAACATCCTATGAAGTTTAAGACATCTACTTGCTCTTTGGTCTCCGCCCCCTCGGCTATGGTTCTCATGTTCAAAGAAGCCGCCAACGTAATGACGGCTTCAATGATCGCTCTATCCTGCGGGTCTTTCACGACATCATCCACAAAAGATTTGTCGATTTTAAGGGTAGATACCGGAAACTTTTTAAGATAAGACATTGATGAGTAGCCTGTACCGAAATCATCGATTGAAAAGGTTATTCCGTATTTTACAAGATCGTTCATTTTTTCGATAGCCATTTTGGGATTGCTAACAAGAGCCCCTTCGGTAATTTCCAGTTCAAGTTTTTCAGGGGGAAAGAGAGTTTGCTCAAGGATCTCTTTAATCGTGCCGTTTAGTCCATTATTCCGAAATTGTACCGGTGAAAGGTTGACGGAGATCTTCGGGACAAAACCGATAATTTTTGAAATTTTCATCATAGTGATCAGCGCTTCTTTTAAAATCCATTCTCCCAGGATAATGATTAAATCCGTCTCTTCGGCAATGGAAATAAATTGCCCCGGGTTCATAAACCCAAGTTCAGGACTCTGCCAGCGCACCAATACTTCTAATCCGATGAATCGGTTTTCTTGGGTATCCCATTTTGGCTGATAAACCAGAAAGAGTTCATTGTTTTTTAACGCTTTTCGCAGACCGTTTTCAATGATTAATGTTTCTGAAGCAAAATCTCCTTTGATCGGTTCAAAGAAGAGATAGGTATTTTTCCCTTTTATTTTTGCTCCGTACATCGCCATATCGGCTGCCTTAACCAGCGATTCACTATTGTCTCCGTCTTGAGGATAGAGGGCTATTCCGATACTGGCGGTCATGAAAATATCATGTTCTTCGATGACAAATGGCACTTTAATCGTTTCATGAAGGGATTGTGCAAATGTTTCTACCGTTTTTTTAGAATCGGTGAGTGCCGTGATAATGGCAAATTCGTCTCCGCCGAGACGTACAAAAAAATGCATTTGATCATTGATGGTCAAAAAACGTTCCGCTAATTTTTGTAAGAGTGTATCCCCTACCGTATGCCCGAGTGAGTCATTCACCATTTTAAAGCGATCAAGATCGATATAGAGCAGCCCGAAAAATTTGCCATTGCTATGTGCTTGATATATTCTGTTTGCTAGTTCGTCACGGAAAAAATGGCGATTCGGTAGATTGGTTAGAGGGTCAAATTTGGCTAAATGGCGAATATGCTCTTCGGTAGTTTTACGATCTTGGATATCTTCGATAATACCTATATAGTGGGTTATATTGTTATTATCATCAAAAACAGGGGAAATGGTTTCAAAACACCAGTAAACGGTACCGTTCTTTTTGCGATTTTTAAACTCACCTTTCCATGTATACCCTTGTGTAATCGTAGACCACATCTCTGCATAGAGTTCGGGGGGATTAAGTCCTGATTTCATTTTCTTAGGTGTCGTTCCTATGAGTTCGGTTTCTGCAAAGCCGTTAATCTGAATGAATGCCTGATTGACGTATTCGATCACTCCAAAAGAGTTTGTAATTAAAATACCGTTTGCACTTTGCTGCAGGGCGTGAGAGAGAATGGCAAGCTTTTTTTCATTGATATGCGTAGAAAGTTCGTTTTTTGTCAATCGGCGCCCCAACAAGAAGAGAAGCCCGAAACCGACAATCCAAAAAAGAAAATGGATCAAGATAAGATTTTGTATAGAAGTATTTTTAAACGTATCAAAGACGTCAAGGGAAACTGTTTTTCCGGAAAAAGTAGGAATACCGCTCTCTTTATTCAGGTTTGCTTTGGCCTCTTGTTCGGAAAGTTGCAAAACGTACCGATTGATAGTAATAATGTTCCAGATTAATGAAGTAATGATTAAGAGCATAAATCCGATCAAGACGAATCGGAAGTATCTCGACAGTATGGATCTGCGAAAGTTTTTAGTCATAAAACCAATCTTTTTAAGTATAAAATTTTTCTATTATAGAGAGATTACAATTAAGATACATTTATAAAAGGCAAGAGGGGGATTTGATATACTTTTAAAAAGATAAATCGGAGTAAAGATGAAGATATTAGTACAAATCGATTTTCCCTACAGCGGATCCTTCGGAGCTGAAATGGCGGCAGCATTTACCCCGCTTGCCGAATCGATCGCACAAGAGCGCGGTTTGATCTGGAAAATGTGGACCGAAAACAGCGAAACCAATGAAGCGGGCGGAATTTATCTGTTTGAGGATAAATCTTCAGCCGAAACGTATTTGAAAATGCACACTGCGCGATTGGAGAGTTTCGGAGTGAGGGATATTCGTGCCAAATTTTTTACGCTTAATGAGCCGCTGTCGCATATAACCCGTGCTCCAGTTTAGGGGTGTTTTAATTTAAATATATTTGTTGATGTTAATAATAATTTTTTGTAGTAAAATCTAAAAATGAAAACAATGACCTTATCCGAATTATTTTTGGCGTTTGCAACTTCTGAGGAGGGGTTAAGCGATGAAGAAGTGCAGCGTAGGCATCTTCAACACGGTCTCAATACCCTCCCTAAAATACCTACTAAACCTCTATATGCTAAATTAGCGGCACAATTCACCCATTTTTTTGCCCTTTTGCTCTGGGCGGCTGCGGCAATCAGTTTTACGATTGCCTGGATCGATCCCCCTTCCAATATGCTCCCCATCGGTTGGGCAATCGTGATTGTGATTGTTCTCAACGGAGGATTCGGTTTTTATCAGGAATTCCGTACCGAAAAAAGCTTAGAGGCACTGCGGAATATGCTCCCATTGAAAGTGCGTGTATGCCGTCAGGGAGCCGAAAAAATTGTTCTGGGGGAAGAACTGGTTCCCGGTGATGTTGTCATATTGGGAGAGGGGGACAAAGTTCCCGCCGATATGTATCTGATACGTGCATTCGATGTGTGGGTGAATGAAAGTAGCCTTACCGGAGAGAGCGAACTGGTATCGGCCGGTGTGATCGGCGGCGGGGATGTTAAGAATATTTTGTATTCGGGGACATATGTTGTCAAAGGGGAAGCACGCGGGGTTGTTTATGCGACGGGCAAAGAGAGTCGGTACGGAACAATCGCGGTACTGACCCAAAGTGTGGAATCCTCGAAAAGCCATTTACAGCAAGAGATCGCCCATATATCGAAAGTGATTGCGTTGACCTCGTTCGTGATAGCCGCGGGATTAATTCTCATCGGCGGTGCAGGCGGATCTGAGTTATGGAAAACCTTTTTATTTGCGTTAGGCGTTTTGGTCGCTCTGATCCCCGAGGGGCTTTTGCCGACCGTGACGCTGGCATTGGCATTCGGGGCACAGAGGATGGCCTCGAAGGGATTTTTGGTCAATGGTCTCTCCGTTATCGAAAATCTGGGAGCCGTGACGGTAATCGCAACCGATAAAACGGGAACCATTACCCAAAATAAGATGGAAGTAGCGGCATGGGAAGAGGAGGGGAGAGAGGAACCTTCCGCACAGTTGCTTGATGCAGCGTTATTGTGTAATCGTGCCGATGCGAAAAACGGTGATCCCGTTGAACAAGCGTTGGTCCATTTTGCCGAAGGATATACCGACGTAGCCCTTCGCCGGAGTCAAATGCCACTTGTCGGTGATTATCCGTTTGATTATCACTTAAAGCGGATGAGTACGATCCACACAAGTGAGAAAGGATTTGTGATTTACTGCAAAGGGGCGCCCGAAGTAATTTTGGAGCTGTGTCACGAGATGGCTGTACAGGATGGAAACACTCCTATAAGTGAAGAGGAACACCGAAAACTTATCGAAAAACATGATGCGCTGGCCGCGTCGGGCTATCGGGTGATTGCGTTTGCCACACGGAGTTCTGAGCAAATCCCCTCATCACGACAAGAGGCCGAAAACGGGCTGGTTTTTATCGGGTATATTGCGATGGTCGATCCGTTACGCGAGGATATTGAAGAAGCGATAGCGTTATGTCACAAAGCAGGGATTAGGGTGTTGATGCTGACGGGAGACCATCCCATTACGGCGGCTACGATCGGGATCAAAGCAGGGATTATCACCTCCGATACGGAAGTAACGAGCGGTGATGATCTGGATAAACTTCCCCCTTCAGCGATCAAGAGGCTCCTGCGGGGCAATCATGTCTTTGCCCGTGTTTCTCCTGAACAGAAACTCTCCCTTGTGACGTTGCTTAAAGAGATGGGGGAAACGGTTGCCGTCACGGGGGATGGCGTCAATGATGCCCCCGCATTAAAAAAAGCGGAT
>NZ_JAHFAQ010000097.1:5833-8391 GCF_023250475.1 Sulfuricurvum sp.
AATGGGTTCAGGTACCGATGTCGCCAAACAATCAGCAGACGCCGTACTGATGGATGACCATTTCGCGACGATCATCAAAGGGATCGAAGAGGGGCGTACCGTCTATGAAAATATCCGCCGTTTTATCACCTACATGCTCTCCAGCAATCTCCCCGAGGCGGTTCCGTATGTATTGTTTTTTTGGCTTGGGCTTCCGCTGGCTCTCCCTGTCCCTTTGGTACTTGCCATCGATTTGGGTACGGATATTATGCCTGGACTGGCATTGGGATTGGAATCCCCCCACAAAGGGTTAATGAATAAAAATCCCCGCAGCAAAAAAGAGCGCATCTTAACGGCGGGGGTCTATTTTCGTGCATTCGGATTTTTAGGGCTCATAACCGCAGTGCTGTCGATGGGGCTTTTTTGGTTCTATCTCAAAGCACACGGCTGGAGGGGAGAAGCACTGGTATGGAATGATCCCCTCTATCTTCAAGCGACGAGTTTGACATTTGCCGCGATTGTTTTTGCCCAAATTGCCAATGGACTCTCCTGCCGCAGTACAACCGAATCTTTATTTACCATCGGGTGGTGGAATAATCGCTATTATTGGGGCGGTGTCGCGGTAGAATTGGGGGTTATGTTTCTTTTGATTTTTGTTACCCCTCTAAGCGCTATTTTTGCAACGGCACCTTTTGATCCACAGTATTGGTGGGCGGTTCTTGCCGTTACGGTGATAGTACTGATTGCCGAAGAGGGGAGAAAGTGGTTCGGACGATTTAAATTTTCGGTACGTTGAGGACAAACGCTTTGAACTGATCGGCTGGAAGCGGTTTACTAAAGTAAAATCCTTGTACTTCGTTGCATCCGCTTTGGCGGAGCAGATCAAGCTGCCCAGCTGTCTCGACCCCCTCCGCTATGGTTATCATATTCAGGCTGTGTGCCATATTGATTATAGTATTGACGATGGCTTCGTCTTCCGGGTTTTCGGTAATATCACGGATAAAGGATTGATCGATTTTGAGTTTATAAATCCGAAACTTTTTGAGGTAGCTAAGGGAGGAATAGCCGGTTCCGAAATCATCGATTGACATTCGTATTCCATGGTCGTAAAAAGTATTCATGATCTCAATCGCTTGGAGCGGATTTTCCGAAGCAATTCTCTCCGTAAGTTCAAGCTCAAGATACTCGGAGGGGATTTTCAGCTCCTCGAGAGTATTTAAAACCAGTGAAATCAATTTTGGATGCCGAAATTGGATAGCGGAGAGGTTAACGGCCATGATAAAAGGTTCCAGCCCCTCATCAGTCCATATTTTCAGTTGTCCAAGCGCTTGACGGAGCACCCATTCACCGATGGCGATGATTTGACCGCTCTCTTCGGCGATCGGGATAAATTCTGAGGGAGAGATTGATCCAAGCGTCGGGTGCGTCCATCGCAGAAGTGCTTCTGCCCCTACAAGCTGCCGTGTCTCAATTGAAAGTTGAGGTTGATAGTACAGTTCCATTTGATCGTTTGACAATGCATGTCGAAGAGCATTTTCGAGTTCGAGATTTCGGGCTGAACGTTCCTGAATTTCCGGAGTGAAAAAACGGTAGCAGTTTCGTCCGTCGTGTTTTGCACGAAACATTGCCGCATCGGCTGCTTGAGAGAGGGCTGTGAGGTTCTCTCCGTCGATCGGATAGAGGGCAATGCCGATGGAGAGCGTTACGGAAAGTTCGTGCTGTTGCAGTGTGTACGGCTTTGAAACATGTTCAATCAATTTTTCAGCCGCATGCGCTGCTCTGTCGGCATCGACTCCGGAGAGGAGAATCATAAATTCATCTCCTCCTTGGCGTGATAACGTATCTTCTTCTAGGAGTACCGACTGGATACGCGAAGCCACTTGGATCAGCAGTTCATCTCCGATATTATGGCCAAGGGTATCATTGATATTTTTAAAATGATCCAGATCTACATAGAGCAATGCGATTGACTCTTGGTTCCGATCGGCAATATGCATGGCATAATCCATCCGATCGTTGAGCAGAGTGCGGTTCGGCAATCCGGTCAGGGAATCGAAATGGGCAAGCCAGTGCACTTTTTCTTCAGCTGTTTTTTGAAGGGTAATGTCCTGAATTGAACCGTGAATATTTATCACCTCCCCGTCATTAACGATAGGGGTAGTGAGAATGCGAATCCATTTTAGATTCCCTTTGGGGGTCGTTATCTGTAATTCCAGATCACAAGGAACCGTCTGCTTTAAGGCACTCTCTGCTTTTATACGCCATTCGTCAAAAAAGACACTTAGACCCGTCTCAAGGGTGATGGTATCGGTCGGATTCATATCAAAAATGTTTGCGGCTTCTTTTGTCCAGCTCACCTCATTGATTTTCGGATTAATTTCCCATCCGCCGATATGGGCGACTGCACTCATTTCTTCAAGAAGTTGTTCCGTCTGATGGAGACGTGCTTCCGATATCGCCCGATTGGTTTCGCGATCAAAATTTTCCATCGCAAAGCTGATATCCATGGCCATCTCAATAAGCAACTCTTGACTGGAGGGGTCAAAGGCATTGAGCTTATGGGAATAAACGGTGAATGC
>NZ_JAHFAQ010000013.1 GCF_023250475.1 Sulfuricurvum sp.
GATAATTATGCGGAAGATTTTAAAGTCCTCAAAGACTATTTGAGATCATTGGACGTGTCGGTACCTACCCTCTATAAGCAGTACAGTGAGCTGTGTGAAGAGGGGGGTGTTCAGTTTATGGATTTCGGGATTGATACCGATTTTAACAACTGTATTGACGGTTATATACTTGTTGATATCCGTAAAATTAAAGAGGTAAAACGGCAGCGATATATTAATAACGCTGTCTAATTTAATAAATTTGCATCGATTCAAAACACTCTTTGAGAAAATCTTTTTCAGATATGATTGTATATTCCTCATTTTCATATTCAAATTCAAGCGAATGGGCATGAAGCAATAGTCTCGTTGACCCCCCTATTTTTATCCGCTCAATTGGTGATAACTCTTTTTTTATGAACCGATTGACATCCTCTTCCGTTGGGCCGTAAACGGGATCACCGATAATCGGATGTTCCACGTGGAACAAATGAACCCTAATTTGATGGGTCCGACCCGTTAACGGAGATGCCTCTACAAGGGTCATATCGTGCTCAGGAAAGTATCGAAGCGGTCGAATAATAGTATGAGCGGGTTTACCTCTTGGGTCAACTTTGACCACCATACTGATGAGAAGATTTGGATGATCGATTCGAAACAGAGGTTCTTGAATATCGATGATCTCATCTACATGACCTCTTACCATGGCAAGATAGCGCTTATAAATGGCACGCTCAGAGAATAACTTTTTTAAAACAGATTCGCTTTTCTTATGACGCGAAACTAAAACCAATCCACTCGTCTCTTGATCGATACGGTGCGTTGCGTTAGCATCCACACCAAACTCGTGTTTGATCTCATCATTCAATGTGTAGGGTGAGAGACGGCTATGGGGATGAACACTTAACCCGCTGGGTTTGTCATAAACTACAAAGTCGTTAGAGACAAACATCGGTTTGAATCCGAGGGATAACGGTTCAAAACAAATGAACTCACAATCCCCCTCGACGAATCCAAACTGATCGTCCATAACGATACCGTTCTGCGTTAATCTCCCTCTGGCAATTAGACGTTGACCTTCGCTTCGAGTGATTCCTAATTCATCCATTAAAAAAGTAAGTGCCATTTGACGTATAGGAGAATGGAGTTTTTTAGTGATGAACGGCATAGCTCTATTTCGCTTTCATCGCATCGAAACACTGAGCTAGAAAATCTTCTTTGGAGACAATATGGTAGGGATGATCGTTATAAGTGAATTCGAGGGAATGGGCGTGGAGTAAAAGACGTGATGCACCTGTATTGGCAAAGCGTTCTTCGATCGACATCTCTCTATCTAAAAAGCGTACAGCATCATTTTCGTCTTGACCGTAAATGGGATCACCGATAATGGGATGTTCCACGTGGAACAAATGAACCCGTATTTGATGTTGACGACCGGTATAGGGTGAGGCTTCGACGAGAGTGGTATCGGTGTCAGGGAAATATTCCAGAGGCTTGATAAAGGTACGAGAGGGTTTTCCCTCCGGATGAACACGTACGATCATTCGGATAATTGAACTGGCATCTTCTCGACGCAGTAAAGGCTCTTGAATATCGAGAGGTTCTTTGAGATGACCTTTTACCATAGCCATATAGCGCTTAGTGATTTGGCGCTCTTCAAACATCATTTTTAAAGTGCGCTCAGACATTTTGTTACGTGCTGCCAAAACCAGACCGCTCGTCTCCTGATCAATACGATGGGTGATATTGGCATCATGACCGAAGCGGTGTTTGATCTCATCATTGAGACTGTAGGGTGTATGACGATTTTGAGGGTGAACGAGGAGACCGCTGGGCTTATCATAAACGGCAAATTCTTCTTCAACGAATGTTGGTATGAGTCCAAGCGTCACAGGCTCAAAACAGATAAAATCAAATCTGCCCTCGATAAACCCAGCATTGTTTGCCATCACTTCACCATTTTGAGAAAGGCGCCCTTTAGCGATCAAACGTTGCGCTTCGCTTTGGGTTATCCCTAACTCCTGCATTAAAAAGCGAAACGCTTTTTGACGAGTCGGAGCGTGAAGTTGCTTGGTGACGAAGGGCAATTTAATTCCTTTTTAGGGAGGGTTAGATAGACTATATATAACAATAATAGAATGCGCATTTTAGCATAGTAAGGAAGCAGATATGGTAGATCGTTACGCCAGAGAAGAGATGAAATCCAAATGGAGTATCCAAGCAAAATATCAAGCGTGGCTTGATGTTGAAAAGGCGGTTGTCGTTGCGTGGAATAAATTGGGTCTTATTCCTGATGAAGATGCAGAGAAGATCGTTAAGAATGCAGGATTCTCTGTGGAGCGTATTGATGAGATCGAAGCGATCACTCGTCATGATTTGATCGCGTTTACGACATCGGTTTCTGAATCGCTCGGAGAAGAGAGTCGATGGTTCCATTACGGAATGACATCTTCTGATACCGTTGATACAGCCGTCGCTTTACAAATGCGCGACTCATTGGCATTGATTATCGACGATGTGAAAATGGTAATGGCTTCGATTAAAACAAGAGCTGAAGAGCATAAGATGACATTGATGGTCGGACGCTCACACGGAATTCACGGTGAGCCGATTACGTTTGGTTTGGTGTTAGCGGTTTGGTACGATGAGATGGCGCGTCATTTGACAAACTTGGAACAAACGATGGAAGTGATCTGTGTCGGTCAAGTTTCAGGTGCTATGGGGAATTTTGCTCACGCACCGTTAGAACTCGAAGAGTATACGTGTGAAGCGTTAGGACTTAAATCAGCACCCGCATCTAACCAAGTTATACAACGTGACCGTTATGCACGTTTGGCTTCGGCTTTGGCATTGATGGCAAGCTCGATTGAAAAATTCGCGGTGCAGGTTCGTCACTGGCAGCGTACCGAAGTATATGAGTGTGAAGAGTTTTTTGCCAAAGGGCAAAAAGGCTCAAGTGCAATGCCGCATAAACGTAATCCGATCTTGACCGAAAACATAACCGGGTTAGCCCGTATGGTTCGTGCCTATGTTATCCCTGCGATGGAAAACGTTGCGCTTTGGCATGAGCGTGATATCTCTCACAGCTCTACCGAGCGTTTCTGGTTACCGGATAGTTTCGTAACGTCTGATTTTATGCTTCACCGTTTTAACAGTGTTATTGCTAACCTCGTTGTGTATCCTGAAAACATGATGCGTAATCTCAACCTAACCGGCGGATTGGTTTTCTCGCAACGTGTTTTACTCGAACTTCCTCTCAAAGGGGTAAGCCGTGAAGATGCTTACCGTATTGTTCAGCGTAATGCAATGAAAGTATGGGAAGGGTTGCAGCAAGGTAAAAGTGCGATCAATGATAAAGGGGAGAGCTTGTATCTCCAATATTTATTGGATGATGAAGAGTTACGTCAGAGTTTGAGCGAAGAGGCAATTCGTGATTGTTTTGATTACAGTTACTACACCAAAAATGTCGATAAGATTTTTGCACGGGTTTTTAAATAATTGGTTCAAAAATTGCTTTAATACTCTTGTATAAAAAGAAGTCAAAAAGCTAGAAAATTTCTAAATTTTGAGGGTATAATACCCCTCTTATGTACATCAAGGAAGCTACTAAATGTTAACTATTGTTAAACGTAACGGCCGTCGAGAGCCGCTGGACATCACCAAAATTCAAAAATATACCTCTGCTGCGGTTAAAGGTTTAATCAACGTATCGCAAAGTGAGTTAGAGGTTGATGCACAAATCCAGTTTCGTGACGGCATTAACAGTAATGAGATTCAGCATACTCTCATTAAAACGGCGGTTGATAAAATTGATATTGATTCACCCAATTGGACGTTTGTAGCATCTCGTCTCTTTCTGTATGACTTATACCACCGCGTGAACGGATTTACCGGCTACGGCTCGCTGCAGAGTTACTTTGAACGCGGTGAAGCAGAGGGGCGTATTTTGCTCGGTTTGCGAGATAAATTTGACTTAGCGGACTTGGATGCGTATATCGTCCCTGAACGTGATTTGGAATTTAATTATCTCGGTGTTAAAACATTGTATGACCGTTATTTGATTAAAGACCGCCAAGGTGATCCGATTGAGCTTCCTCAGCACATGTTTATGGCTGTGGCGATGTTTTTGGCGCAAAACGAGTCTGACCGTCAGGGATGGGCAAAAAAGTTTTATGACATGATGTCCAAATTCGAAGTGATGATGGCAACCCCTACTCTCTCCAATGCCCGCACCAATCGCCATCAGCTCAGTTCGTGTTACATCGGTTCCGCACCGGATAACATCGAAGGGATTTTTGACGCGTATAAAGAGATGGCCCTCCTCTCTAAATTCGGCGGAGGAATCGGCTGGGATTGGACGCAGGTACGTGCTATGGGTTCATTTATCGACGGGCATAAAAATGCCGCCGGCGGAACCGTGCCGTTTTTGAAAATCACCAACGATATCGCAATTGCGGTTGATCAGCTCGGAACCCGCAAAGGGGCGATTGCCGTTTATCTCGAGCCGTGGCACATGGATGTCAAAGATTTCCTAGATGTGAAGAAAAACTCAGGGGAAGAGCGCCGACGCGCCCATGATCTCTTCCCTGCCCTTTGGATCAACGATATGTTTATGAAGCGTGTCGTTGAAGACGGCATCTGGACGATGTTTGATCCGTTCGATGTAAAAGAACTCAGCGAGCTTTACGGCGACGCGTTTGAGAAACGTTATCTTGAGTTGGAACAAGATCCGAGCATTACGAAAGAGCACACCAAAGCTAAAGATCTATGGAAAAAGATTTTAACCTCATATTTTGAGACGGGAAGCCCGTTCCTATGCTTTAAAGACAGTGCAAACCGTTCGAATCCGAATGACCATTTCGGTATTATCCGCAGTTCAAACCTGTGTACCGAGATTTTCCAAAACACTCAGCCGAACCACTATCTGATTAAAATCAAATATGAAGACGGATCGTTTGTTACCTTCGAAGAAGATGATATTGTTAAAGTAGACAGCGGAATTGAAAAAGCAGCGAACAAAGTGACTGCGCTTGATTCACTCGGCGGGCGTCCGATCTATATTGTGGAAAAAGAGAAAGTAGACGGTGCGACTGCAGTCTGTAATCTTGCTTCTGTCAATCTCTCCCGTGTCCATACGAAAGAGGATATCGACCGTATCGTTCCTGTAGCGATTCGCGCCCTTGATAACGTCATAGACCTTAACTTCTATCCGCTAGAGAAAGTCAAGCGTACCAACATGCGCAGCCGTGCGATCGGTTTGGGTGTGATGGGTGAAGCGCAAATGCTTGCCGAGAATAAAATCGTATGGGGAAGCCAAGAGCATTTTGACAAAGTCGATGAAGTGATGGAATCGGTCAGTTACAACGCGATTTTAGCTTCTAGCAACTTAGCCGTCGAAAAAGGCTCTTACGCCGAGTATGAGGGGTCTAAATGGAGCCGAGGCATCCTCCCGATGGATCATGCAACGGCAGAGGTACAAAACCTTGTGGATCGCGGCGGATTGTTTGCTCCGAATTATGAGTGGGATGAGCTTCGTGAAACGATCAAACGTCAAGGGATGCGTAACGGGTATCTAATGGCAATTGCGCCGACAAGTTCGATCTCGATCCTCACGGGGACGACACAGACGATCGAACCGATTTACAAACGCAAATGGTTTGAAGAGAACCTCTCCGGACTTATTCCGGTGGTCGCTCCGAAGCTAAGCCCGGAGACCTGGAGCTATTACACTCCCGCGTATGATCTTGATCAGACGATCCTTGTCAAAGCGGCAGCCATTCGTCAAAAATGGATCGACCAGGGGCAAAGTCTCAATATCTTTATCACCCTAGATCGTGCCAGCGGTAAATATCTCAACGATATCTATATGCTCGCATGGAAACTGGGTCTCAAATCGACCTACTATCTACGCTCTCAATCACCGGAGCAAAAACAAGATACGGCGGATCGCTCTATGGAGTGTGAAGGGTGCCAATAAAGCACCCTTTTTACATATTAAATGCGTAAATTCTAACTAGTAAATTAAGTACCAAAAAGCTAAAATATTCATACAAAGAATAGGAAAATAATTCTTTGTGAAAGGAATATAATGCTTCAAGTTGACTTTTTGTTAGTTAGTGTAAAGTTCAATGTGATAGAAGCTGTTCAGATGTTGTTTGGCGACGCACTGAACACGCTTTTGCAAATGCAGACGGATAGTTTACTAATCTTTTTCTAAGAGAAAAGTAAAATTTAATTTTTGAGTAAGTATAGAGGTAATAAATGACACCATTAACAGCCAATACACTGAAAAACTTACTTGAACGAGTTGATTTTGCCCGAGAGGGTGAAATCCGTTCTCTTACCCCCCTCTCCCCTGCTTCCGTCGAAATTCGCTTCAGTGTTCAGGACATCGCACGTGGTTATGACTGGATCGATATTTTGTTTCGACTCGAAGGTGTAAATGACGCCAAACTCGTAAGCGATAATGTTCTACGTTCATTGGACATGTCTGAGGGGATAACGGTGGAGATGAATAGCAACAGCTGTGCGTTAGCGATCGGCAGTTATGCGGGCCGCTCGAACGAAGCACCGTGTTATATCCTGGGAACGTCAATCGGATACGAAGAACTCCCTTTTAGCGCTTAAGGAGCTCTTTTACACACGATTCAATCATCGTATAGACGTGCTCAAATCCCTCAAATCCGTCGAAAAAGTAGGGATCAGGGACATCCACGCCGTTGTACCCGTAATCGCCCAGTTTAACCAAATTCTGACACCCTAATGCTTTGAGGTCGCAATAATTATTTTGATCCAGCGCGACAATCAGATCAAACGCTTTGAAATCGCTTTTTTTGACCTGACGGGCACGAAACTGTGAAATATCGATGTTGTGGTTTCGGGCTACGGTAACGGAGTGTTTGCAAGGCGGCTCACCAATATGCGAACTTCCCGTCCCTGCCGAATCGACAGAGATCGTATGACCGCTTTGCTCTATCAGATCTCGTGCAATGCCCTCTGCGATCGGTGAGCGGCAGATATTTCCCAGACAGACAAACAGGATCGATTTCATCGGGACTTTAGCCATGTTTTTTTCGAAGATATTTATTCATTTTAGTATGTTCGGCGGAAATGAGGTTCCATAATTTAGGAAGATTTGAGGAGAGTTCCTGCCCACGATAGAGTTCCGGTTCGCTGAGTTCATACAACACGGCATCTCTATTGATCCGTGCCCAATCATTACCCTGTGCCGCAACGTAATTCCAAAGGGCGTAGGAAATCGTTTTGTTCTCTTTTACGCCGATCCCGTTTCTGAAAAGCCAACCCAACAGGAGCTGAGCATCAGAATTGCCTTGTTTTGCCGCTTTTGTTAGTAATACAGAGGCTTTGAGGTAATCTTGGGGAGTGCCGATACCCTCTATCATCAAAATGGCAAGGGCAACTTGAGATTCAGGGTGCCCTTTTTGTGACCCCTCTCGAAAAATCCGGATCGCTTCTTTATAATCGACAGGAGTTCCGTATCCTCGCAGAGCCAGAATACCTAGATAATAAAGAGATTGAAGATCACCTTGCTGGGATGCGGGGATAAGTGATTTGCGCGCTTCGATGTAATTTTGGTGATAAAAAGCAACTTCCCCCTCATGGGCAAGCTCTTCGGTTGTTGAAGCGAGAAGTGTAGAGAAGCCGATCAATAAAAAGGGTAAAACCATTTTAAAATTAGTCATAGCTGCTCCCCTACAAAGGTTAGTATAATTTTAGCATAATAGCTTAAGTTAAAAATAGAGATTTGTAATTACTTTTTATTTTTTTCCAACAGACACAGGAAGAAGCCGTCGATAGTATCCGTCGGCAGAATTCGGACGGCGTTTTGAATCCGTTCGTCAAATATCTCTTTCCCCCATCTCTCAAGCGGCTTTTGTATGTTGTCGAATGGCAAAATCAGGGGGATGGTAGTTAAATCCTCTCCATGGCGTTCTAAGAGATGCTGAAGCGGTCCCTCGTTCTCTTCGGGAGAGAAGGAGCAGGTGCAGTAGAGCAATTTTCCTCCGGGCTTGAGCGCATCGAACGCCGAGAGGAGAAGTCTGCGTTGAAGTTTGGAAGTCTCTTTGACTTTGTGGACGCTCCAGAAGCTCATCGATTTCGGTTCATGGGTTTTGAACCGTGCTTCCGATGAACACGGAGCATCGAGGAGGATTCGATCAAACATCTCGGGACATTTTTTGCCGACGCTTCGTCCGTCGGTCATGTAGGTGTGGGCGTTGGCTACCCCTTGGGATTTGAGGTTGTCACAAAGACGGAAAAAGCGCTCGCGCGAAGGTTCCACGGCGGAGAGCCAACCGGTATTTTCCATCATCCCTGCTAGCATCAACGTTTTTCCGCCGGGGGCGGCAGCGAGATCGAGTACCGTCTCTTCGGGCTTGGGGGCAAGGATCATCGGAGCAATCATAGAAGCGAGGTTTTGGATATAGAGTCTGCCGCCGTAAAATGCGTCGGTTTGGGTAAGGGATAGTTTGTTCTCAGGGGTGATCCGATAAACCCCCTCCAGCCACTTTATACGCTCAAACGGAATCCGGGCGGCGTTGAGTTCGGCTTCGAGCTCTTGGGGGCTCGATTTAAGGGTGTTAACTCGAAAGGTTACCTGTTTCGGGGAATCAAATGTTTTAATGATTGATTCAAACTGCTCACGTGGAACAATCTGCACCAACCTGTCGGTAAAAGCCTCAGGGAGACTCATCGCACGACTCCATCGAGGACGGGGACGAAATCACATACCTCAAGAGCATCTTCGTGGATTTTTCCCCCCTGCTTCGTATAGCGGGTAATGATTTGTTCGCCCCCTTTCTCAACGGGAGCCAGCAGTATTCCCCCCTCGCGAAGCTGGTCGAAAAGTTTTTGAGGGATCGCACGTGCCGATGCGGAAAATAAAATACGGTCAAACGGGGCGTATTGTTCCCAGCCGTTTTGGCCGTCATCCGTACGGGTATGGATATTTCCCAGATGAAGATGTCTAAAACGCTCTTTCGCCTCCAGAAGGAGCGATTCGATCCTCTCGATCGTAAAGACGCGACGAAAGACTTTGGAGAGTACGGCCGCCTGATAACCGCTTCCGCACCCGACCTCCAAAACGCTGTCACACCCCTCAGGACTCAAATACTGCGTCATTTTGGCAACCGTCAGCGGCGAGGAGATGTATTGCTGTGCGCCGATAGGGAGGGCATCGAGGCGATAGGCGTTATGGCGCATTGCCAACGGGACAAACGCTTCGCGATTGGTATGAATAATCGCATTTTTGACAAGAGGGCGGAGGGGAAATTTTTTAGCGATTTCGTCGGCCATCCGCGTTGTTTTGATAATCGTGATTTTATCGATGCTCATTCTATTCCTACATTGAGGTATCGGCGCATAGACTCGACGGTACGCGCTTCATAATGGGAGATTAAGGCTTCCGTGCCGTTGTTGCGGACTTCGCCGCCGAAAGGGGTGATGATGCCGCTCATGGCGGTGGTATCTTCATTGTCTGCATCGGAGGCTATGACATAGCATTGGTTCATAACCGCTAACGCATTGGTAAGGGTGAGGAAGTGGTCACTTCTCAATTTGCCCCATTGTGCGGGGATGGCGATAATGTCGCATCCCTCCATACGCTTCCACAGTGCTTTGAAGCGAAGCTCGAAGCAGATTAAAATCCCGATTTTGATCCCCTCAAAGTCAAAGGGGAGAATGCTTTTTTCTTTCCCCGGAGAAAAATATTCATGCTCGGCTCCAAGGGCAAAAAGTTTGGCTTTGGCCTGAGTGTAGAGAATCTTACCGTTATGGAGAGCATAGGCAATGTTGTAAAAATCTTCCCCCTCTTTGGTTATGGCGGTGAAGATAAGGAGGCGCGTTCCGATATGCTGAGTCAGTTTTTCAAGAGCAGCGATGGAAAACAGTGCCGCTTCTTCGAAGCGATCGTATGCAAAACCGCTTAAACATACTTCGGGTGCAACAACGATGGCATCATCAGGCGCTTGATCGATCAAACTGATGAGACGACTGAGATTTTTGGCAAAATCGTGATCGGTCTCAAAACAGAGTGAGACAATAGAACGGGTTTTAGAAGTCGTCAAAACTGAGGCTTCCTTTGGAGTAATTGGTAACGGTTCCTTCGAAAAAGTTCGTTTTTTGGTCGTTGAATTTGGAGAAATCATCGACCCATTTGATCGGATTGGAGACATTGTAGAGAGGTTTCATCCCGACAGCGGTTAGACGGTTATCGGCAAGGTACTGGATGTATTGTTCCACGATTTCGTTCGTAAGTCCCAAAATTTGCCCTTGGGTGATGTATTGGCCCCACGCGACTTCCAGTTCTACCGCTTTTCGGAACATGTCATAGACCTCTTCGAGCAACTCTTCGGTGAAGAGGTCACTCCGCTCGCGGCGAAGGGTATTGATGATGTTTTGAAAGAGGACAAGGTGGGTCACTTCGTCGCGTTGAATAAAACGGATCATTTGCGCGCTTCCCAACATTTTACCCGAACGGGCGAGGGTGTAGATGTAGGTAAATCCGCTGTAAAAGTAGATCCCCTCTAATATTTGGTTGGCAAAACACGCTTTGACAAAAGCACTTTCACTCGGGTCGTTGGCGAGATCGTTATAGCGTGCCGCAATCGAATCGTTTTTGGTTTTGAGCATCATGTCTCTGCGCCAAAGATCGTAAATCTCTTCAGAGTTTTGACTGATAGAGTCAACCATAACGGCGTAACTTTGAGAGTGGAGCGCCTCTTCGAAGCTTTGGCGCACCAAAATGAGGTTGACCTCAGGGGCGGTAACGTACGGGTTGACGTTGTCCATGAGGTTATTGGTTTGGAGGCTGTCCATAAAGATGAGCTGAGATAGGGCTTTGTCGTATGCCGTTTTTTCCATCTCGGTGAGGTATTTGTAATCGACCGCATCACGGGTCATATCGACCTCTTTGGGGAACCATGTGTTATTGAGCATCATTTCCCAGAGGTTGTATGCCCATTGGTATTTGATGTTATTAAGTTCAAAAATCCCTGTAGGATTGCCGCCGAAAATCTGGCGGTCGTTTACATGTTCATTGGACGTTGGATTGTAAATTTGTTTGCGCTTCATTTCGGCTATCCCTGTGTGCAGATAAAGTAAATGATTATGTCGAAATATAGATTTAACTATGATAAAATGAAAATAGTTTTTGTCATAAGGGTGTGAAATGAACAAAGGAGTAATCTTTAAATCGTTGGGAACGGCGGCAGTGTTCTATGCAATGGCGGGTTTTTTCGGGGTACCTTATTTTTTTAAAAATGTTGTTCCGAAAAAAGTCGATGAAGCGACGAAAGGGGGACGTTTTTCGGTAGAATCTGCCTCATTTAATCCGTTTACGTTCCACCTGACACTCAAAAATGTCTCGTTCAAAACACCCCAAAACTCCGATCTTTTCACACTGAAAGCTTTTTCGATCAATGTCGATCCATTCGCCTATTTATGGCGGGGGGGATGGGTTGTTCAACAGCTCACTCTTAGTGATCCCAAGGTAACCGTACGCCGTGATGAAAAAGGGGATTTTAATTTTAAATGGCTCACCGAGCTGGGGAGTGATAAAAAAGAAGAGAAATCATCCGAGCCTCTGGGGCTTATTTTAGATCATTTGGCGCTAAGGGGGGGAACTCTCGATTACAGTGACTATGCGCAGGGGAAAGCGTATACGGTCAATTTGGGACCTGTTGGATTCAGCCTGGATACCATTGATCTCCGCCATCTTTCCATCGCCGAGGGGAAAATGCGTCTGTATGCGACGATCAATGAGGGTGGATTTATCGATGTGAACGGAAAAATAGATTCCCTCTCCCCTCTCTCCATCGGAGGAAAGATCGCATTTGATTCGGGAAAACTTTATACGCCGTGGCGCTATTTTAAAGATAAATTTCCGATTGAAGTCGCGGACGGCAGTGCGGGTTTCGGTTTTGATTACCGTTTCAACAGCGATGATATTAATGCTACGGAACTCTCTAATCTCCACTTTGAAATGGATAAACTTCGCATTATTTCCAAAGGGGAAAAGCAAAATCTTTTCACTCTTTCATCGCTTCGTCTGAAAAAGGGGAATGTCAAGCCCTTGCGGAAAATATTCAATGCCCAATCGCTCAGCGTACAGGGGGTCAATGTTGCAGCTGAACGCTCCTCGGAAGGGAAAATAAACTGGATCAGCTATATCGAGCAGATTCAAAATGCGTTCCCCGCCAAAGAGGATAATGTGACCAAAGAACTGTGGAGTTTTGCACTGGGAAGTGTGAATGTCGATAATGTCGGAGTGCAGTGGATCGATCAGGCTCCGCGTGAGCCCTACCGTGTGAATGTTAATAACCTCTTTTTGCACACGGGTGCAGTGAGCAGTGATGAAAAAACTATGCTGACCCTCTCCGCCGGGAGTGATGCGATCCAGGTGATCAGACAGCGCGAAGGGTCAGTATCTTTTGGACTGCAAGGATTCGGGATTGAGGGGGTTAAGGTTGATCGTGCGGACAAATTCGCACAGGTCGAAAAAGTGTCATTCTCTCAGCCGACGGCAGTATTAAGCCGTTTAAAAGACGGTTCGATCGATTGGGCAAAATTTGCTTACGCGTCACCTCCTAAAGCCAAGGAGGAACCGTCAATAGCGTGGAAATATCATTTAGATGAGATAGCTCTCAATGGTGGGAAAATAGTCTTGAACGATGAGGTTCCGCGACGACGTACGGCACTGAATTTCGATCAATTAAATCTGAATGTACGTGATGTGAGCAGTGATCCCAAAGTCAAGAACGAGATAACTTTCTCAACCCGTCTGAATCAAAAAGGCTCGCTTGCCGCGGAGGGAGATTTGATCCGTCTGCCGCTTCAAAGCAACGGGACGTTTACGATCGCGGGGATTGATCTTTCCGTGATGGATCCGTATCTCGAAGGGGGAACCTATGCGTCGCTTCGTCGAGGGAACCTCTCTGTTGCGGGCAGTTATGCCTATACTCCGGCTAAAACAAATGTCAAAGGGAAAGTGGGACTCAATGACTGGGTCGTGAACGATTCGCGGGATGATTCGGTATTGCTAGGATGGCAGAGTATCGGCGCAACGCCGTTTGTCTATTCCTATCCCGATAATCGACTTAAAATCAATCAGTTGGCGATCGACGGACTGTATACCAATGCCCTGATCGATTCCAAAAAAGTTCTGAATTACTCCACGCTCAGCAAAAAGAGTCCGATTGAGTCCAATGCAACGAAATCCTCAGGGAATCCCTTTGGGCTTGATATTGTTAAATTGGTGCTGCGAGAGAGCAGCGCAAGCTTCAGTGATTTGTCATTGCCTTTGCCGTTTAAGAGCTATATCCATGATTTGGAGGGGTCTGTGCTGGGAATCTCAACTACCAAGGATGTGACGACGTTTGTGAAGCTTCGAGGGGGGGTTGATCAGTATGGATTGGCAAAAATCGGCGGTTCGCTCAATACCAAAGACCCTAAAAAATTCACCGATATAAAAGTAGCATTCGATAATCTCGAATTGAAGCACTATACCCCCTACTCCCTCCAATTTTTAGGATACAAGATTGACGGCGGAAAACTCTTTTTGAACCTGGGATACAAGATTGACGGCGGAAAACTCAACGGTGCCAATCAGGTCGTTATCAAGCAGATCGAGTTAGGGGCCGAAAAAGAGGGTGGATCGCCGTGGCCGATGCGTTTTGTCGTTGCACTGCTCGAAGATTCTCAAGGGATAATCGATATTGATCTCCCCATCGAGGGGGATGTGAATAACCCCGATTTCAAATACGGCAAAGTGGTATGGCAGGTGATTGGAAACCTCTTTACCAAAGCGGTTACCTCTCCGTTTAGATTGCTGAGTTCGATGATGGGGATTGAGGGGGATACACTCTCTTCGGTCAATTTTGAGGGGGGACATGCGACGCTTCTCCCTCCTGAAATCGAGAAACTTGATAACATTAGTGCAATGCTCTCCAAGCGTCCGAAACTCGCTTTGAATATATATGGAGGTTGGGATGAGGTGATGGATACCCGCGCCCTCAAAGCCCGCAAGCTTATTCAAGAAGCGCTAAGACGAAACAAAAACCTTAAAATAGATTCTCCGCAGGCCATGAGCATAGAACTTTTGGAAGATATGGCGGAAGATGCCCTGGAGAGAAAAGAGCTTAGAGAACTCAAAAACAGCCTCAAGGAACAGTATCCGCAAGAGGCGGTATTCGTTCGGTATTACTCTGCGGCTCTTATTGAGAAATTGGTCCCCCTTCAACCCTTAAGTCCGCAGGAACTGCAGGCCTTAGCACAGCAACGAGCGGAGATGATCCGAAATTACTTACTTAAAACGTCAGGTTTTGAAAAGAGGGTGAGCGTGAAAGGGATTGAAGCAAATCAAGAGAAAAAAGGGGAAGAAATTTCAACAAGATTGGAGATTGTAGTTCCCTAAATCGGTTTATTCAAAACGTTTAATCGCAGTTTTGCTAAAAACGTTATTGCGTACTGACAATCGTCTATCCTTAGCGAATTGCTATTAATTGAACTTCGCAAGAACTCTGTTGACTAAAACAACTTATAATTACACTTTTATTTTTCAATTTATAGGGGCGTACGTATGCCATTTTCACCCACAAAGCGAAGAGATACCCTCCGCGGTATCTTTTTTGTCGCTATATTTGCTGCTGCAGCGACAATGATCGCCGATTTGGCGGTTGTAAAAAATCTAGGAATTTCACCACTGGTCGTGGGGATTGTATTGGGGATCTTTTTTGCTAATACTCTTCATAATCGTATCCCTTCCGTTTGGGAGGGGGGAATTACCTTCTCCGGTAAAAAAATCCTCCGATTTGCAATCGTCTTTTACGGTTTTCGGATTACGTTTCAACAGATTGAGCAAGTCGGGATAGAGGGATTTATGGTCTCTTTGATCATGCTCTCTACCACCTTTGTCCTTGGGACGTATTTGGCTCAAAAGTTTTTTAAACTTGATCGCGATACCTCGATGTTGACTGCTGCCGGAGCATCAGTGTGCGGTGCGGCAGCGGTTTTGGCTACCGAACCGGTATTAAAAAGCGAAGAGTATAAAACAGCTATCGCTGTTTCTATGGTCGTTTTGTTCGGAACAATTTCGATGTTTTTATACCCCGTATTGTATGCGGCGATTATAGAACCTGCCAGCGGATTTTTACATATGGCTCCGACAACATTCGGGATGTATGTCGGGGGGACGATTCATGAAGTCGCTCAAGTCGTTGCGGTTCCGGCATCGATCCCGGGTGCGAGTGCCGATATGGCAAATACAGCGGTTATTGTCAAAATGACACGGGTTATTATGATTGCTCCGATGTTGATCGTTTTGGGAATCTATCTTTCGTATACGGCAAAGAAAAGTGGAACCGCCGGAGGGGGCGTTAAGCTCGTTATCCCTTGGTTTGCAGTTTATTTCGTCGGTATGGCGGGGGTAAACTCGCTTTTGCTCAATTTCACCAATGCGCACGCAACGGAAGCGATAGCAACGACTATCCAATCGGTGATCGCTAACATCAATGTGATCGATACCTTCTTGCTGACGATGGCCATGACGGCACTGGGGATGGGAACACGTTTTGCAAAATTCAAAGGACTCGGACTAGCCCCAATTTATGCCGCTGGCTCTATGTTTATCTGGCTGGTAGTAGGCGGATTTGTTATTACCCAATGGGTTGTGGCGACATTTTGAGTTATCGTTTCCGATAACTCAGAGCTTCCAATACGTGTGTTTTGCTAATATCAACAGAGCCTTCAATATCGGCGATGGTCCGTGCTACTTTGAGTACACGGCTTACCGCCCGAAACGATAATCCGAATCTTCCTATTGCTTGATCAATGATCTGTTGCGATTCTGCATTTAACGGACAATACTGCGCAATCTCTGCATCCGTAAGCGCACCGTTAAGGGAGCTTTGTCCCCGTTCTTTTTGGCGAAGAAACGCCTCTCTCACTTTGTTATGAAGAGTACCGGAATTGACACTCGGTTTATCTTCCGAGCTGACGGCGTGCATTTGTACATATAAATCGATACGGTCTAAAAAAGGGTCAGAGAGCCGTGATTTATAGCGGCTTATCTCTAAATCACTGCAGCGACAGGCAGTAGTGGCACTAAAAAGATTACCGCAAGGGCAGGGATTCATCGCCGCCACAAAGAGAAAATTGGCTTCATACGTTATTTTCGTATTGACACGTGAAATACGTATATGCCGATCTTCGAGGGGCTCTCTGAGGGATTCGAGAACCATCTTGGAAAAATGGGGGAGCTCGTCAAAAAATAAAATTCCGCCATGCGCCAAACCTACCTCTCCGATTTGAGCTTTGTGGGTTCCGCCACCGAAAATGCTTGCCCCCGTACTGGAGTGGTGGGGTGCTCGGAAAGGACGCATCGGGGCAAATGAGGGCTCTTTTCCCTCCAGAATTTCGAGTTTGGCGCACTCCAGTATTTCATTATTGTGTAGCGGAGGCATGATATGAACGAGCCGTTTGGCAATCATCGATTTGCCACTCCCCGGAGATCCTTCAAGTAGAAGATTATGCATTCCGGCTGCTGCGATAAGTGCTGAGCGCTTCGCATGCTCTTGCCCTTTGATATCGATAAAGTCAAGGGGATAGTATTCATGAAAATAGTAGTTTTTTTCATTGTGAGTTACGTGATTGAAATCAAAAGTACTTAGATGAGCTTTTGCTTCGGGAAGAGTTTCAGCACGCAGCAGATTAAGGGTATCGGTGAGAGTATCCACGCCGTAAAAGGTGATATTCGGAATTTTGGAGAGCTTGGGTAGACTGATGTTGGGAACAATGGCTCGGGTAATATTCCCTTGGTTGGCAAGTGAGAGAATGATGGGATAGAGTAGGGTATTTTCGGTAACGTTTCCATTCAGGCCCAGCTCCCCAAACACATACCAATCCCGCAGATCTCCCTCATAATTTCCCAATGCAATAAGTGCGGCAATGGGAAGATCGAAATGAGACCCTTCTTTGCGCAAATCGCTCGGTGCAAGGTTAATCGTGAGACGTTTAGGGGGAAAGACGAATCCGTTGCTTAGCAGAGCCGATTTGACCCGCTCTTTCGACTCCGTGATAGCGGCATTCGCCATACCGACGATACTAAAGGCGGGAAGACCTTTGGTCGCGGTGAATTGCACGTCGACCGGTGCGGCATCAATTCCTTCAAACGTTGCACAAAGTAACTGTTTCATAGCAATGGCCTAGAATATTATTTAACAATTATACTATCTAAAATGTTTTATCTATGGAGATATATTGCAAAATGCAATATAGTTAGGGAGTTATTTCTTCTCTTTGAGGGCTTTTTTATACTCTTTTTCAAATTTTTTACGTCGGTGATAACTCAGTTTTTCAATAAAGAGTTTTCCCTCGAGGTGGTCGATTTCATGTTGAATAGCGATGGCAAGAAGTTCATTAGCATCAAGCTCACAGGCCTCGCCGTGGCGGTTTTGGTATTTCAAACTCAGGGTTTCATACCGTTCCACATCTTCGTAAAAACCGGGAACGCTGAGACACCCTTCCTGATAGAGCACATTTCCGTGAGGATTGTGAATAACGGGATTGATAATCTCTAAGAGGTTCTCTTTCCCCTGATTTCCCTCTTCATCGGGTATGCAGAGAATCAGTACTCGGATAGGATTGGCAACCTGGATAGCGGCTAAACCGATTCCGTTGGAGCTCATCATGGTTTCATACATATCGTCTAAAAACCGATGAAGCAATTCATCAAAATTAACGACAGGCTTCGAACGTGTTTTGAGCTGTTTGTTTGGATAGGTAATAATCGGAAGAAGCATAAGAACCTTATTCGTTGTCGTTGCAGACCATATACCGAAGTTTGGAATTGTTATCGGCCGCATCCATGGCGCTAAGGGTACAATCAAGGATCTGGTCTACCCCTTTGGTCGAGTTTAACTCGGTAACACCGATGGCAATACGGAGTTGAATCTCTTGTTCGGCAATGAAAAAATTACTGGAAGAGACGAGATCAAACAGCCGCTCAGAAGCCCTTTTCGCACTCTCGATATCGGTATGTTTGAGAACCATCGCGAAAATTCCTTCACCGTAGTGGGCGACGACATCGCTTCGTCGAGACGTTTTAAGGAGAAGTCTGGCGACGGTGCGGGTCATAAGCTGCTGCGCTTTTTCGCTCTGTATTTTTTCTCCGGTCGTTTTTGAGAGCCGGACGGTGATGAGGGAGCTTTTGTGTTTAAATTCGTCAATAAGATGACGTTCCTGCTCCAGTTTGGTTATGAGGAAACGTTTATTGTAAACACCGTATTGGTTATCAAAAATAGTTTCATTTTCAACTTGTTTGACGATAGTAGCCGTCTCTTCATAAATTACTTTCATATGAGAGACCTGTTTTTTCAGGATGGAACTAAGTTTCCCGACATCACCTCCAAGCGAGGAAAGCAAATCGTTTGCACCGCTTACAGAAGGGACATTTTTCATCTCTTCTTTTTTAGTCTCTAAAATTTTCTCCATTAAAGAGATGTTTTTATAAAGAGTCGCACTGAGTTGCAGGATGCTTTTAACGGAAGAGAACCCCTGTTTAAGAGTTTTCTCAAGTTCCAAACTTTTTTCTTCATGATTGTCTTCTTCAAGTTCTAAAATAGAACCGATTTGACGGCGGAGACTCTCGCTTTTATCTTCTAAAATACGATCAAAATAGAGGGCAAAATTATTAGGAGTAGGGGGAAGGTTATCGGAAATGAGGGCATTAAGGACCTCTTTGGCAAAAATCTCAAGATCACTGGTCGGGTCATTCAGCGAGCCTGCAGTAATAAAAGCACTCTCATCAGCCCCTTTTTGAGTAACTTGCCGTTGGGAACGTTTGAGATCGCTGAGAGCTGCCATTTTTTACCTCTTACTTCTCTTCTTTTTCTTTTTGGACCAACACTTCGTCAATGATACCATAAATTACCGCTTCTGCCGCTGACATAAAGTTATCACGATCGGTGTCTTTTTCGAGCTTTTTGACGCTTTGTCCGCAGTTTTTGGCCAAAATTTCATTGAGTTCAGCTTTCATGCGCAAAATCTCTTTGGCTTGAATTTCGATATCGGTCGCTTGACCTTGCGCTCCGCCGAGAGGCTGATGGATCATGATTCGGGCATGCGGGAGAGCATAACGTTTCCCTTTGGTTCCGGAACTGAGCAAGAATGCCCCCATCGATGCCGCTTGTCCGATACAGATGGTACAGACATCCGGACGGATATAGTTCATCGTATCAAAAATTGCCATACCGGAAGTGATGACACCGCCGGGTGAGTTGATGTAAAAATAGATATCCTTTGCAGGATCTTCGGCTTCCAAAAAGAGGAGCTGCGCTACGATTGATGAGGCTACAGCGTCATTGACTTCGCCGCTGAGCATAATGATACGGTCTTTTAGGAGACGTGAATAGATATCATACGAGCGCTCACCGCGCCCCGTTTTTTCAATAACGTAAGGGATGTAGCTCATTATGCCTCTTTGATTTTATCGTTAAGCAGTTTGCTCAACACGCGATCTTCGATCATCGCCATTTGGATCGCAGGAAGGTAGCCTGATTCTTGGTAGTGTTTGTAAACCGCTGCAGGATCTTGCCCCATTTGCATCGCTTCGAAATAGATCGTTTGCATCAACTCTTGCTCGTTCACGACTACATTTTCCTCTTTTGCCAAAGCGTCAACAATGAATGTTGCTTTAACGGCGCGGCATGCGTCTTCACGGAATGTTTCACGCATCGCTTTTACTTTTTCAACATCATTGCGGAGCTCTTCGAGTTCCGCTTCGCTCATGTCGCGGGCCTTTTTATTCAGAGCCATATCCATCTCTTGTTCTACGATGAATTCAGGAAGGTCGATTGTAAATGCAGCTACAAACGTTTCCATAAGATTCGGTTTGAGCTCATCATTGTAAAGGGCGCTCATCGCTTCGCTTTGGAGTTGTTCTTTGACTTTTTCTTTGAGCATGTCAACGCTTGCGTCGTCATAGCCCGGAAGCATTTTCTTCGCCAATTCATCATCAATAACAACTGCTTCTTTAGCTTGGATCGCTTCGATTTTTACTTTGAATTCTGCAGGTTTGCCGGCAAGTTTAGCTCCGCCGTAGTTTTCAGGGAATGTAACCTTGATCGTTTTCTCATCCCCTTTTTTCATACCGATCACTTGATCTTCAAATCCCGGGATAAACTGACCGCTTCCGAGACGAAGAGAGAACCCTTCCGCTTTCCCTCCCTCGAATGCTTCGCCGTCTACAAACCCTTCAAAATCAAGAAGCGCTGAATCACCGCTAACCAATGCGCGATCTTCTTCTACATTGACCAAAGGTGCCTGTGCCGATGCGAGTTCTTCGATACGTGCAGTGACTGCCGCATCGTCGATTGATGGTTTTGCAACATCAGGAACCATTGCCGCGTAATCACCGAGAGTGATCGCAGGACGGGTTGCGATAACGACTTCAACATCGATACCGTTGTCATTTTTTTCGAATTTCGCGATGTGCGGTTCACCGATAAATGTGTCGGCAGCGATTGCCATCTCTTTAAGACCGGCACTTAAAAGATCGCGCAATGCCTGTGCTTCTGCATCTTGAACCAAACGCTCACCGTATTGCTTTTTTACAGCACTGACCGGTACTTTTCCTTTGCGGAAACCGGCAATTTTTGCCTCTCTAGAGAGCTGATTAGCGATTTTTTCGATGTTGGCATCGATAGTTCCACGTGTAATGGCCGCATTGATTTTAGCGTTAGCTGAGTCGATTTTATTGGTTGTAATTTGCATTGAATCCCTTTTGTTGACGTCTCTTATTAGACTAAATGGTGGCAATATTATCCAAAAAGGGTTAATGATACGCTGAATTAAAATAAAAGCAAAGAGATGATAAAGTAATAGCAATATTTGAAATGGGTGAGTATGGGATTGGATAACAACGAACAATTTATAAAAGCGGTTAAAACGATGATTGCCCATGTCGGTGAGGACGTCGGGCGCGAGGGGCTTCTTAAAACTCCCGAGCGGGTTTTGAAAGCATACGAATTTATTTACGGAGGGTATAAAGAAGACCCGCAGTCTATTTTGAATTCGGCAATGTTTCAATCTTCTAATGACGAGATGGTTTTAATCAAAGATATCGAATTTTACTCAACGTGTGAGCACCATCTTCTCCCGATCATCGGGCGGGCGCATGTCGCCTACATTCCGGATGGAAAAGTGGTGGGTCTCTCTAAGATTCCGCGAGTTGTCGATGTATTTGCGCGACGGATGCAGATTCAAGAACAGCTGACCGAGCAGATCGCTGATGCGCTGATGGAGGCAATCTCTCCCAAGGGGGTTGCGGTAGTCATTCAGGCGCGTCATATGTGTATGGAGATGCGCGGAGTGGAGAAGATCAGCTCGACGACGACATCGAGTGCGTTGAGGGGGCTGTTTAAGCGCGACGAGAAGACGCGGATGGAATTTTTTAGCCTGATCAACTCTTCGAGCGGGAACCGTTACTAGCCGATGCCGCTTAAAGCATTACGAAATCGGTTGGGGATTGAGAAGCTGACCACCGTGTTCGGTACCGTCAGTAAAATAAGTCCTACGGTTATTGTTGCCGAGGGTTTGCATGTCAGTATCGGCGATACGGTCTTGATGGTATCCGAGGTAAGCGGTGCGGAAGCTTTGGGGATGGTGAGCGAAGTAGAGCGCAACCGTTTTTTTATCACTCCGTTTCGCTTTATTGAGGGGTTTCGTGCCGGAGATAAAGTTTATCCGAACCAAACCGGGATGATGATTGAAGTGGGTGAAGCGTTACTCGGGCGGGTAGTTGATCCGTTTATGAATCCGATTGACGGTAAAGGGCCTATTTCGGGAACCCATTTCGAATCGATTATCAAGGCTCCCATCGCGGCAATGAAGCGGGGGATGATCGACGAGCCTTTTAGCGTCGGAGTGAAAACGATTGACGGATTGCTCACCTGCGGAAAAGGGCAAAAGCTCGGTATTTTTGCCGGAAGCGGCGTGGGAAAATCGACCTTGATGGGGATGATCGTCCGCGGAGCCGATGCTCCGATCAAAGTCGTTGCCCTGATCGGTGAGCGTGGACGTGAGGTTCCCGAATTTATCGAAAAATCGCTCGGCGGCAATCTCGAAAACACCGTTTTGGTCGTTGCGACGAGTGACGATTCCCCTCTGATGCGTAAATACGGGGCATTCAGTGCGATGAGCGTCGCGGAGTATTTCAAATCGAAAGGGGAAGATGTCCTCTTTATGATGGATTCGGTGACCCGATTTGCAATGGCACAGCGTGAAATCGGTTTGGCTCTGGGTGAACCGCCGACGTCAAAAGGGTATCCCCCTTCATCTCTGACACTTTTGCCGCAGCTGATGGAGCGCGCCGGTAAAGAGGAGGGAAACGGCTCGATTACCGCTTTTTTCACCGTTTTGGTCGAGGGGGATGATATGTCCGATCCGATCGCCGATCAGTCTAGGTCGATTTTGGACGGTCACATCGTCCTCTCTCGAGAGCTGACCGATTTCGGAATCTATCCTCCGATCCACATTCTGAACTCCGCATCGCGGGTTATGAACGATATTATTACCCCTGAGCATCTTGCCGCAGTGCGACGGTTCCGCCGCCTTTATACGTTGTTGAAAGAGAATGAGATGTTGATCCGTATCGGTGCGTATGTGCGAGGTTCTGACAAAGAACTGGATGAAGCGATCAGTAAAAAAGAGATGATGGAAGCGTTTCTCTCTCAGGAAGCAATGAGTATTTCGGGATACCAGGAATCGATTGATCAGTTGATCGCGTTGATGGGGTAATTGATTTAATCCTTAAACCGTGCAAAACATAAAAAACCCTTAAGGTTGCTATAACGTCGTTTGCACTATTATCCTAAAAGTTAAACAGGACTAAATTAGTCTTTTATTTAGAACCCCCATGAGGAGCATGAGATGCACGTCTATTTAGACAACAACGCGACAACGATGGTCGATCCTTCCGTCGTACAAGCGATGATTCCGTTTTTTAGTGATATTTACGGTAATCCAAATTCGCTTCACCGGTACGGAACAGCCTCCCATCCCGCGATTACCAAAGCGATCAATCAGATGTACAAAGGGATCAACGCAAGTGATAAAGATGATATTATCTTTACCTCTTGCGCAACCGAATCAAACAACTGGGTATTGAAATCGGTATGGATCGATAAGATTGTAAACGGGGACAAAAACCATATCGTTACCAGTGAAATCGAACACCCTTCCGTCCTCTCCACCTGTAGATTCCTCGAAGAGCAAGGTGTTAAAGTAACCTATCTTCCGGTCAATGATCAAGGGATCGTTGAAGCCCATACGCTTCGCAGCTTCATTACCGAAAAAACCGCCCTTGTCTCAATTATGTGGGCAAACAACGAAACCGGTATGATTTTCCCGATCAAAGAGATAGGTGAGATCTGCAAAGAGAAAGGGGTCCTTTTTCATACGGACGGTGTTCAAGCCGTGGGTAAAATTCCTGTTGATATGCAGGATGTTCACGTCGATTTTATGTCGATGTCGGCCCATAAATTTCACGGTCCCAAAGGGATCGGTGCTCTCTATATCCGAAATTCCGAAGCGTTGACGCCGTTGCTTCACGGGGGAGAACATATGGGGGGACGCCGATCCGGTACCCTCAATGTCCCTTATATCGTAGGGATGGGGAAAGCTATTGAGCTTGCGACTGAGAACATCGAAGAAAAAATGGCGAGCATCCGTGCCAAACGCGATCGCCTCGAAGATGCTCTTTTGGGACAGCTTGAAGATGTATTTACGGTCGGAAACCGCGAAAATCGTACTCCGAATACGATTCTAATTTCAATTCGAGGTGTTGAAGGCGAGGGGATGCTGTGGGATTTGAACAATGCCCTCATCGGCGCTTCTACCGGATCAGCCTGTGCATCGGAGGATTTGGAAGCCAACACGGTTATGCTTGCTATCGGAGCCGATAATGAGCTGGCTCATACGGGAATTCGTCTGAGTTTGAGCCGTTTTACGACGGATACAGAGATTGATTACGTTATTGAGAGCTTTACGAAAGCGGTTTTACGTCTAAGAGCGATTTCGAGTTCATACGCAAAAGTTCAACCCACTCCCGGCGGTGAAGCCGGAGAATGTAATATTCACCATTAATAAGGAATAAATTATGGCTAAAAATGACCTATTGGGCGGATCTCTTTGGGATCAGTACTCAAACAAAGTAACGACATTGATGAACAACCCTAACAATCAGGGGGAGATCACGCAAGAGGAGTGTGATGCGGCAGGGCATAAGCTGATTGTTGCCGATTTCGGAGCGGAGAGCTGCGGAGATGCCGTCCGTCTGTATTGGGAAGTCGATCCCGCGACGGACACTATCGTCAAATCGAAGTTTAAAAGTTTCGGATGCGGTACGGCGATAGCCAGTTCCGATATGATGGCAGAGCTTTGTATCGGTAAAACGGTCCAGCAAGCGGTTAAAATCACCAATATCGATGTTGAAAAATCCCTTCGCGACGATCCTGAAACCCCTGCCGTTCCACCTCAAAAAATGCACTGTTCCGTTATGGCGTACGACGTTATCAAAAAAGCGGCAGGTCTTTATCTCGGTGTGGATGAGTCAAGCTTCGAAGATGAGATTATCGTGTGTGAATGTGCCCGTGTCAGCTTAGGGACACTTCGTGAAGTGATTAAACTCAATGATCTCAAAACCATCGAACAGATTACCGATTACACCAAAGCGGGCGGATTCTGTAAATCGTGTATCAAACCGGGTGGTCATGAGGCTAGAGAATACTATCTTGTTGATATTTTGGCCGATGTGCGCCGTGAGATGGACGAAGATAAAATGCGCTCAGCGGCCGATGCGGGAGCGCACGGTGATTTTACTGCGATGACTCTGGTTCAGAAAATCAAAGCGATTGACAGCGTGATTGATGAGTCAATCCGTCAATTTTTGATTATGGACGGGGGAAATATGGAAGTTATCGATATTAAAGATTCACCGGACTATATTGATGTCTATATCCGCTATTTGGGTGCCTGTAACGGGTGTGCCAGCTCAAGTACTGGGACATTGTACGCTATTGAAGCGACACTCAAAGAGAAGCTCTCTTCTAAAATCCGCGTTTTACCGATTTAATACACTCTCTTTAAATTCCCGCTACTGCGGGAACCTTTTTGTCAAAAATTCTTATCAAACCAATCGGCAACCTGTGAGCGGATGGTGTGACGCAGTTGAATCCCCGCGATAAAGTTATTATGCTGCGCTTTGTTGAGCAGACTTACGAGGGCATTACGGCGTTTGGAGAGGAACGGATGGTCGATTTGACCCGGATCTCCCATAACGACGAGACGTGTCTCATCCCCCATACGGGTTCCGATGAGTTTGAGGGTAGCGTTGGTCATATTCTGCGCTTCGTCAATGATGACGAATTTACGCGAAATTGTCGTTCCGCGCAAGTGGGCGATATCCATCACTTCGATATTGTATTTTTTCATAAATACTTCGGTCGCGTTTTCCCGTTTGACAGAGTTGGTATTTCCCGTATATTCGACGCGCGCATCGATTGAGCGTTTGCTTTGGTGCTCGATGGTAAAATTGACTGCCGCATACAGCGGGTACATAAAATATCCCAGTTTTTGCTCTTCATCCCCTTTTCGGAAACCGAGCTCTGCTTGCTGGTCATTGGATGTGACGGTGTTGCGGGCATAGACGATCCCCTCGACAATCCCCTCTTCGACAAGTTCCAATCCCGCTTGCAAGGCAACGAGTGTTTTCCCCGAACCGGTAGAACCGGAGACGACGGTAACGTAATTTTGAGGATGGGTCATCATCGCATAATAAAATTTTTGCTCAAGATTAAGAGGGCGAACAAGCTCTTCGTTGAAATGCTCACCGAATCGGCGGTCAAAATCGCACCATTCGATTTGGTTGTTATAACTAAAAGCATGACGCTGAATCCCTGTTTCATACATCTCAGAGGTGGTACTGAGCGCTTTTTGGACAAATGTGATTTGGTCAAAATTATGGTGTTCTACCTCCGATGGGATAGAAGGGGTTTCT
>NZ_JAHFAQ010000098.1 GCF_023250475.1 Sulfuricurvum sp.
CCCTATTTGCGTTTAATCTGTTCGTTACCCTCCGTCATAGCCGTCGCAGTACCAGTGTTACCCGCTCTATGCAGTGGAGTACCCTTTTTTTGAGCGTGGGTCTTGGGATCGGCGTGATGATGGCGCTGGGCTATGCGGGGGTGATGAGCATCGATCCCTCGCAGTGGCGAATGGGGCATATTTTTGCCGTATTCGGCGGATACGTGATGGTTAATATTATGGGGGTGAGCACGGTATTGTTACCGATGTTCGGTGCCTGCAATCGGCCGAGTGATAACGATTATTCGATCAGCTTTTATACGATGGTTCTTTCGGTTGGTATGATGATTGTTGCTTCGGCACTGCAAATAGGGATACTTGAACGTATGGCTCTGATGTTGGGGATGGGGTCAGTGGTGTATTACATGTTTCGGGTGTATCGTATCTTCACCTCAAAAAAACGGCGTTACAGCGATATATGGGAGCGTTCGGTTGCGGTTGCGTTTATCGCTTTGGCGTTTTCCGTTGTGTTCGGAATGTATGGAATCGGATCGGGGAGTGAAAAAGCGGTTTTGGTCTCCTTTTGGTTTTTGACGGCAGGGTTTTTAGGATTTTTAATCACGGCACATCTGTATAAAATCGTCCCTTTTTTGGTGTGGTTCGAGCGTTACGCCCCCTACATCGATGAGAGGGACGTGCCGATGCTCCATCAACTCCTCCCTTCGCGTTGGGCTGACGTTCAGTGGGGATTGGCGGTGAGCGGATTGGTTTTGGTGAGTTGTGCGATAGGATTGACTAATACCGTGCTTTGGAAAATCGGGGTATCTCTTTTAGTCGGTTCAGGAGTCGTTCTCCTGGCAATCCTCATCAAGGTTTTGCGCGATAAGTTATAATCTCGTTTTTATTACGGATGTTATGCACTTTAGGAACAAAGTCCCTAAAGTGGCAGGGACAAATGTCCCTACAACCCCCTAAAGTGGAGACTTTTTATGAAACTGAGCCAACGAAGCGGTACTGTCGAACAATCTCATATCCGCTCTATGACGAGAGCGTGTAGTGCTCTGAACGGGATCAATATGGCGCAGGGGGTCTGCGATCTCGAAGTGCCCCGCGAGGTAATCGAGGGGGCGTATGCGGCAATGAACGCTGGCGTTAACATCTATACCCCGACCGAGGGATTGCCTCGATTACGTTCTGCAATAGCCGCTAAGATGAAGCGATTTTATGAGGTCGAAATCGCACCAGAGCAGGTGCTTGTCTCTGATGGAGCGACGGGGGCGTTTTACACGGCGTGTATGGCGTTGCTCAATCCTCTCGATGAGGTAATACTGTTTGAACCTTACTACGGTTATCACCGTTCCACCCTTGTCTCACTGGGAGCCGTACCGACCTATGTCTGTCTCGAAGCTCCTGAGTGGAAACTCGATATCTCTTTGCTTGAATCCGTCGTTACTCCCAAAACCCGCGCGATGGTGATCTGCAACCCCGCCAACCCGAGCGGCAAAGTCTATACCCGCGATGAACTCGAAGCCATAGGGCATTTTGCCGAAAAACATGATCTGATTGTATTTGCCGATGAGATGTATGAGCACTTTTTGTACGGGGAGGCGGTACATATCACGGCACTCAGTGTGCCGAGTCTTAAAGATCGATGTGTCGTATTGTCGGGATTTTCAAAAGTCTTCAGTATTACGGGTTGGCGATTGGGGTATGCGATAGCCCCCGTAAATGTTATCGAAGCTATGGCACAGCTGAATGATCTCATCTACGTCTGCGCCCCCGCACCGTTGCAGATCGGTGCTGCGGTCGGATTGGAAGAACTTGGGGATGAGTATTACACCGAGCTTGCCCGAATCCACGAGCATAAACGTGATCTCTTTTGTGATGCGCTTAGTGATGCGGGGCTAATTCCAAGTGTTCCATCAGGTGCGTATTACGTTATGACCGATGTGAGTGGCATCGCGGGCAAGGATGATTTTGAAAAAGCGATGGCGATACTGGAAAGAACAGGAGTTGCATCGGTTCCGGGACGGGCATTTTATCACGACGATGCGGGGAAAAACATGGTTCGCTTTTGCTACTCTAAACCGCTGAGTGTACTCGAAGAGGCGGCGAAGCGGATAAGAGGGTTGTGTTAAAATACCAAACATTAAAAATTAGGAATATTTATGTCTAAATTTGTAGGAGCACACGTTTCCGCTTCGGGCGGCGTTTTTAACGCCCCTCTCAATGCGATGGCGATCGGTGCCAAAGCATTTGCCCTTTTTACGAAAAACCAAAAACAGTGGGCGGCAAAGCCTCTCGAAGATGAAACGATAGGGCTGTTCAAAGACAATCTCGCGAAAAGCGGGATTCTTCCGAAGCACGTGTTGCCCCATGATTCGTATCTGATCAATCTCGGTCACCCTGAAGAGGAGAAACGGCAAAAGTCCCTCGATGCCTTTATCGATGAGCTGCAGCGGTGTTCCCAGTTGGGATTGGACAGGCTGAATTTTCATCCCGGTAGCCACCTCAAAGAGATTACCGAAGAAGAGTGTATCGACCGGATCGCTATGAGTATGAACGAAGCGATTAGAAGAGTGGAAGGGGTGAACCTCACCATCGAAAATACGGCGGGTCAGGGGAGTAATCTGGGGTGGAGATTTGAGCATCTGAACGCCATTATCGAGCGTATAGAGGAGAAATCGCGCGTCGGTGTCTGTATTGATACGTGTCATATGTTTACGGCAGGTTACGATATTCGAACCCGTGAGGCGTATGATGCAACGTGGAGGGAATTTGATGCAATTGTGGGATTTAAGTACCTCAAAGGGATGCATATCAACGATTCTAAACCGGAACTGGGGAGCCATGTCGACCGGCACGACTCGCTCGGCAAAGGTAAAATCGGATTGGATGCGTTCGGATTTATCATGAACGATTCTAGAATGGATGATATTCCTTTGGTGCTTGAGACGATCGATGAGACGATTTGGGCGCAGGAGATTGCGTTGTTATATTCATTGCAGGGGTAGAAAATGAAGAGAAGTTTGGTATTGTCGGCCGCACTCACGGCGGCGTTGTCGGCGGGAGGGTATAAAATCCCGGAGAGTTCTATCAATGCCACGGCGCTGAGTGCCGCGTATGTCGCCAATTCGCATGGAGCCGATGCGGCGTACTATAATCCTGCTGCGATGGTCTATAACGACAATGCCAATTTTCTCGAAGTCGATGCAACGTACATCGGATTAAGTCCGATTGATTTTTCGGATGGTTATGGTTCCAAAAAAGAGAGTTTTTTGGTTCCGACGCTCCACTACAGTTCTAAAAAATTGGGAGAGAACGGTGGTCGTGTCGGGTTGAGTATCGTTGCTCCCTCGGGGCTGTCAAAACGGTGGGACAATCCGGCTGCTAAAGCCAGTGCGAAAGAGTTCACATTGAAAACCATTGAAGTGAACCCTTCGGTGGCGATTCCACTAAGTGAGACTGTGAGTATGGGAGTCGGATTTCGAATGGTTCGAACCGAGGGAGTTGTTAAAAGTGATGCGGCTCCGGTACCGGTTTCACGGGATATGAGCGGAGATGCAGCCGATTACGGCTATAACATGGCAGTGAATTACCGTCCCCAATCCAATGTTTCATTGGCGGCAACGTACCGCTCCAAAATCAATTTGAATATTGACGGAAATGCCGATTTGAATTTTTTAGGGAATCTTTATAGCGGTTCGACGAGCGTTACGGTGCCGATGCCCGCAGCATTAAGCCTTGCGGCTGCCTACACGTTTGAGAGCGGTACAACGGTTGAAGCGGTGTATGAGCGAACCTATTGGTCGGCGTATAAGCAACTGGATTTTAATTATGGCGGAACTCCGAATCCGGCTACCGCTTATTTTGGTGCGACATTAAACAAAAATTGGAAAAATACAAATACTTACCGTCTCGGTGTGACCCAGAAAATCGATCAATGGACGGCCATGGCGGGTGTTGCCTATGATGAGACTCCTGTTCCAGAAACGTCACTCGGCTATGAGCTTCCCGATGCGGATGCCTTTATGGTATCCCTTGGCGGACGCTATCAAATGGATGAGCATTGGGATATCGGTTTCGGGAGTCTGATCGATATGAAAAAAGATCGAACGGTCCATAACGGCTCGATTGACGGGGAATTTTCCAATGCCCGCGCCTATCTTGTGACGTGCGGAATCGAGTATCGCTTTTGATCCGTTACCCGTATGAAAACTTTTATGCAATGCTTTATCGTGTTGCCGGAGAAACTCCTCGAAAGAGGGTGATTTTTATTGAGAATAAGAGGTATACCTATCAGAGCTTTTTAGAGAGCGTTGATCGCTTTGCCCGAGCACTCGAACTGATCGGTGTGGGGAGTGGAGACAAAATCGCCCTTATTTGCCCCAACAGCATCGAGTTTGTTCAAAGTGTTTTCGCCATCAGCAAGCTAGGGGCGGTTACGGTACCGATTAACACGATGCTCAAAAACGAGGAGTACCGCTATATCCTGAGCGACTGCGGCGCAAAGATATTGATTACCGCCGCCAAGTTTTCAAAAGAGGTGGAGGATTTATCTGCCGTGGTAGATTCCATAGAACATACCGTTTGGATCGATGCGGCACCGGCTGAGAATGCAAAGCACTTAGTGCTGGACGAGATGCTTTCCGTTCATGCGCATTCGCATACAACATCTCCTGCAAAGCTGGAGGATACGGCCGTCATTTTTTATACCTCCGGTACGACGGGACACCCTAAGGGGGCCATGATCAGTTATCGGAATCTATTCTCCAATCTTGTCGGTGCGAAAGAGCGATTTGCGCTCGATGCAAACGACCGTTTTATCGTCTATTTGCCGATGTTTCACTCCTTTACTTTTTCAATAATGGTCATATTACCGTTTTTTATGCGCGCCTCTTTTGTTATCATCCCCTCGATTTTGCCCTTTAGCAATATTATCAGGCAGACGCTTCTCAAGCGGGTTACCGTATTTATGGGTGTTCCCGATATTTACAACGCCCTTATCCGTGCCAAATTGCCGTGGTATTTTTTGTGGTTTAACTCCATTCGCTGTTTTATCTCGGGCGGATCGGCATTGAATGAAGACACCCTCAACCGATTTCAATCAACCTTTCGTCGTTCGTCAATGCTGGAGGGGTATGGTCTGAGCGAATGTTCTCCTGCGGTGAGTATTAATTCCATCGAAAAACAAAAAGCATTGTCGGTTGGAACCCCGTTGCTTGGGAATGAAGTGAGAATTGTCAATGAGGAGATGATAGAACTCCCTGTCGGAGAAGCGGGAGAGCTAATCGTACGAGGCGACTGTGTCATGCAGGGGTATCTAAATAATCCGGAAGCGACTGCAGAGGCGATTCAAAACGGGTGGTTTCGAACCGGCGACATCGCCAAAGTGGATGATGAGGGGTATATTTATATCGTCGATCGGATTAAAGATTTGATTATCTCCAAAGGGATCAATATCTATCCTCGTCAGATTGAAGAGCAGCTTATGCTTTTGCCTTCGGTAAAACTTGCCGCCGTTATCGGTGTGAATGATCCCCATAGCGGAGAAGTTCCGATTGCGTTTATCGAGTTGGAAGAGGGGTATGAAAGGACAACTCCCGCCTTTATAAAAATGGAGCTTAAAGAACATTTGGCATCGTTTAAAATCCCTAAAACCATAACCGTGGTAGAATCACTACCGAAAACAGCTACAGGTAAAGTACTCAAACGTGTACTAAAAGAAGGACTCCATTGAAATATTTGATCGACTTTTTAGACAATAAAGCAATCGAAAGCACACATATCTTTTCGCAACTCAAATGTACGGTCGATGAAGCAAAAATTTTACAGCTGCTCACCCGTAAATTTTTACAATCTCAAGAAGATGTCATCGTAGCCGAACTTCTTCAAGAACTTTACGGAGCGGACGATTATTCCTATTTAAGTCATTTCGGTGAAGTAAAAACACTGCTCGAACTCGGATGGATTACCCACCACTCCTTTACACCGCTCAAAATCAGCGAGCTTTCCCATTTGGAACTTTATAACACTCCCGTCGCTGTGACTTCGGTTTTTATGAAGCTTCTGGAAGAGGGTTCACTGGAGATGACGCTCCCCGACATCAAACCCTACGCCGACCATTTGGAATATTTGCAGGATCAGTTTTTTCGCATCGAGCTGTATCAAAAGATGTCGATCATTCGGCATAACGGAAACGAACACTCACTCGGGATCAATCGTATCCAAAACAAACTCGACCTTCTCGAAAAGCGTATTGACGAGCGGATTGTGCAGACTTCACTCGATGTTGTCTTGGACCGTTTTTTTAAACAAAAGAAACTGGAACCTAAAGAGCAGGTTATTTTTCTAGCCCTTCTCAAAGAGGAGTACAGTGCTACGGAGGGGAATCTCAGAGAGATGAATACCCTCATCGATCTTATCAGTTTCGATGATTACGAACGGATCAAGAACCGCGCCCTTCTTGAAGACGGCTCCCGCCTTATCAATGAAGAGGTGATCGATTATGAGGAGATGCTCAACCCTTTTGGCGGTATTTCGCGTGCATTTTACATCGTGGATGAGGTTCTGCAGTCGATTATGCACCCTCAAAAAAAGAAAAAAGTGCGCAAACTAAAGCTCGATATGCTGATTAAAGAGCAGGAAATTTTTGAACTTATCGAGCCGACGACCTCTTTGGAAAATGTTGTTTTAAACCCCTCGACGGAACAAACACTTCAAAATTTGATGCGCCAACTTGATCGTGAAGTGATTGCACGGCTTCATGAATGGGGTGTTAAAGATAAAAAGGCGGGGATAGATGCACGGATTATTTTCTACGGCCCTCCGGGAACCGGGAAAACCCTTACGGCACACTCACTTTCACGATCGCTTAAACGACAGGTGCTGAGTTTTGACTGCTCCAAAATCCTCTCCATGTACGTCGGTGAGTCAGAAAAAAATGTGCGCAAGATTTTTGATACTTATGCCGATTTAACCCGACAGACGAAAACAGAACCGATTTTACTGTTGAACGAAGCCGATCAATTTCTCTCATCACGTTCACAAGGTGCGGGTACATCGGCAGATCAGATGCACAATCAGATGCAAAATATCTTTTTGGAACAGATTGAGAAATTTCAGGGGATTTTGATCGCGACGACAAACCTGCTCGAAAATATTGATCAGGCTTTTTCGCGCCGATTCAACTATAAAATAGAATTCAAGAAACCGGATCAAAAACAGCGTGTTACTTTATGGAACATGATGCTTCCGAAGAATGCGCCGTATGAAAAAGGGTTTGATGTTGAAAAACTTGCATCGTATCCTCTCACCGGAGGGCAGATCAATTTAATCGTGAAGAATACCGCCTATCAGGTTGCGGCTCGAAAAGAGGGAAGCTTTAGACTTGAAGATTTCATTGCTGAAATTCAAAAAGAGCGTTCGGGCAGTTTTGAAGGTGAAAAATCGATGGGATTTATCAACCATTAAAAGTATCACAAAAAAATCACAAAGATTAATCAATTCGATTCTCAAATTGTATTTTTTTGGCGACGCAGAGTATAATCACCAAAATGACGTACTAAAGGGTCAAAATGGGTTGGTTTAGTGATGATACAGCGTTAAAAGAAGAACTTTTAACACTGCAAAAAGAGAATACCGCACTTCGGGATCAAAATGAAGAGCTTTCTCGTAAACTGCATGAGTGCGAATCAAATATGATAGAGCACGATGAACGGCATAAATGCACAAATGCTACGACAATGATGACGTATCAAAATGAGCAGCTGAAAAAAAATCTAATCGATGTTCAGGGAAATATGGCCTCATCGGTTGCCTCTTCCAAAGAAAATATCGCAAAATCTACCGAATTATTGGAAAATATCGTTGAACTCGGGCGTAAAGCGTCGGGCATATCCAATACCTTGGAAGGGTTAAATTCTTTGGCGTCGGAGTCAATGGAAACGGTTAAAACTCTCTCCGACCGCGCTCAGGACGTGGCTAGTATTTTGGTGTTGATCAAAGATATCTCCGATCAAACTAATTTGTTGGCCCTCAATGCGGCGATCGAAGCAGCGCGTGCCGGTGAACACGGACGCGGGTTTGCGGTCGTTGCAGATGAAGTGCGTAAACTTGCCGATCGAACCGATAAAGCGATCAGTGAGATCAACATCTCGTTGCAATCGATGAAGCAGGACGTCACAACGATCGGGGATAAGTTCGAACATGTTCAGGAGAATATTGCAGAGTCCAACGAATCGATCGGAAGTTTTAATGCAAATATGGATCATAACGCACAGATGATGCGGGAAACATTTGCCAGTACGGAACACACCGCTGAGCGGATATTTATGAGCTTGGCAAAATTGGATCATATTATTTGGAAAGTCAATACCTAT
>NZ_JAHFAQ010000014.1:0-8184 GCF_023250475.1 Sulfuricurvum sp.
GTCGATACCTACCTTCTGGGACTAAGAGGGACACTAACAAAGGGGAAATGGAGTCTGAGCGCTCTGTACACCCTTATAGGCGATCAGAGCCTATTGGGAACAGGTGGACGGTACGAAAAGACTGGATGGGGAGCCTTTATCACCTACACCGACTTGCAAATCGACGGAGAAAGTGAAAATGCAGGGGCAGAAGCGTACGGCGGCATCCTCACCTACCGTCCGGCCTCATCGTTCGAAATTTCCGCCAAATACGTGAAAATCGATCAAAGTGACAAACTCCAATCCAGCTCCTCATCACTCACCCAAAATCCCCGCCCCGATTCAGACGAATACAACATCGATGCAACCTATCAGCCGCGTAAAGAACTTCGACTGCGGACACGGTTAGCCTATATCAATTATGACAGCGGAAGTACAACACACTTCAAAAATAAAGCGTATGACGAACATAATATCCGTATTATTGCCGATTATCTGTTCTGATTTCAACATTTGTCCCGTTTATCCCTAAATTCTATTGACAACAAAGGTTATAACCGCTATAATTCCCGTCCATAAATTGTGCTGGAACAGTTTATTGTTATTTACGTCCCGTTAGCTCAGCTGGTAGAGCATTTCACTTTTAATGAAGGGGTCGATGGTTCGAATCCATCACGGGACACCACTTTTTTTCAACCACATTCATGTGGCCCCATCATCTAATGGTTAGGATTCCAGATTTTCATTCTGGCCATACGAGTTCGAATCTCGTTGGGGTCACCACTTTAAGCTCCCTTTTCTTATCTATTTATAAAATTCTAAATTTTCACTAAGCACTACTGTCACTGTTCTCTCATTCTTATATTGTAGGCAATCGTTTTAAAATCATGCTACACTTTCCCCTATTTTGTAACGTGATAAAAGAGCCCTTATGAAAATCAAAAATAATTTTTACATCGTAATCACCATATCGGTGTTAATGATCGCCCTTTCCATCAGTATTTCACTCATCAATTTCATGGTTTCTCTCCGTGCCACGGAAACCGATCTCAAAACCCGTTCCCTCCCGTTGACGGTGGATAATATTTACACCGAAATTCAAAAACACGTCATCGAACCGAATCTCGTCGCATCGATGATGGCACACGATACGTTTCTCAAAGACTGGCTTATGAATGATGAACAAAACAGCGATAAAATCATCCGTTATCTTGATACGATCAAAAATAAATACGGTATGTTCGTCGCCTTTTTAGTTTCGGAAAAAACCCAAAGCTACTACACCCAAAATGGTTTTCTCGAACATCTGAGCAATTCAAAATCCAATAATGAGTGGTATTTTAAATTCAAAAAACTGCAGGGGGATCATGAGATCAATCTGGATTTCAATAACAATCTGGACAACTCTCTGATTATGTTTATCAACCATAAGATCTACGACAATGATTACCATTTCGTCGGAGCTACGGGGATCGGATTGAAAATATCCTACATCAACGATATGCTCAAACGGTTCCGGCAAGAGTACAATTTCACGGTTCTATTCGTGAACGAAGAGGGAAAAATTATTTTATCCGAACGAACCGATACCAAGATCCAAAGCCTTTACGATACTCCCGAACTGCGCACTCTTGCAGATCAGATCATTATCAAAGATTCCAAAATCCTCGAATATCAAAAAGATGGTGAAAACTATCTTCTCAAAACCAAATACATCCCCGAACTCGATCTCTACCTCCTTGTCGAAGCAAAATTGGATGACTTTACCAAAAATGTACGCCAGACTTTTTATCTAAACCTTGCCGCTTCACTGCTGGTGACCGTCATTATCACTTTCATCATTCTTTTAACGATCCGAGGATACAATGAAAAACTCGAGTTCATGGCACGCAACGATACCCTGACCGGATTGATGAATCGAACTGCCTTCAATGAGTTGTTTAATGATTTTCTCCTTCTATCCAACCGAAGTGGTGACCCGCTAAGCCTTATCTTTTTCGATATCGACAACTTCAAAACCATCAATGACACACTCGGTCATCAAGCGGGAGACAATGTCCTCATCCGAATTGCCGAGCTCCTAAAAACCCGTCTTCGCCGCACCGACATCATCGGCCGATGGGGAGGGGAGGAGTTTATTATCGGGCTGGTTGATACGGATCTTAAAAACGCTGAACTGATAGCCGAAACACTGCGTAAAGGGTTCGAAGAAGACTCACGTCTCGCGCATCTTTCCACGGCCCCTGTAACCGCAAGTTTCGGCATTGTCACCGCACATACCGGCGATACGATAGACACCCTTCTCACACGCGTCGATTCCGCGATGTACCGCGCAAAAGAGCTAGGAAAAAATCGGATAGAATCCGTGTTAGGATATTAATTTTCTGAGAGAAAAATCAAATCTCTACTTCTCAGTTAATACTTCCTTCGTTATAATTATTGATAGGTGATTTTAAAAGGAGATATTCATGAAACCGTTTATTTTTATCCTTCTGTCTATCCTAGTGCTTTCCGGTTGTTCCGCTACCTGGAGCGGTGTTAAAGAAGATTCGTCCAATGCGGCGGATTGGACAAAAGGGAAAGTGAATCAAGGGGCGTCGTACGTCAAAGAGAAAACGGAGTGATCGTATCGGTCGGTTCTCCGAAATAATATCCTTGTGAATAATCGACTTCCAATTCTTTGATCTTATCAAAAACATTTTTGGAGTGAACAAACTCCGCAACCGTCTTGATGTTCATATTTTTCGCAAAACTTACAATGGATGCGGTAATCATTTGGGCATTTTTGTCACTGTCGATATTTTTGATCATCGATCCGTCAATTTTGATGTAATCGACCTTTAGCTTCATAAGATATTCAAAGTTCGAATACCCGGTACCGAAATCATCGATCGAGATTTTGGCACCGTAGTGTTTGACATCATTGATAAACTCTAAAACCTGATCGAAATTTTCAATTCCTTCCGATTCTATAATCTCAAATACAATCTGATTCCCTATTGCAGATGCTTCCAACGTTTTAAGGATATAGTGGTATATCTCTTTATTTAAAATATCTTCTACGGATATGTTAATTGAGACGAAATAAGGCAAACTCTCAAATTTTTCAAATGTTTTCTGTATCATAATTTTTGTGAGCTGGTGATAGAGCTTATTCTTTTTTGCAAGCTCTAAAAAATGGATCGGAGCGATGTATAACCCCTGATCATCTACCATTCGCATCAGCGCTTCATATTTAACGATTTCCTGTGTTTTCGTGTCCACTATCGGCTGAAATACCGGAACGATCTTATCCTCTTCGATCGCTTTTTTGAGCCGTTTCGTCCAGTCGAAGTTTTTCTCATACTCTTTCATCATAGCCATTGAATTATCATAAATCAAAAAGTTCTTTTTAGTTTTTTTAGCACGTTTCAGTGCGATATCCGCATTCACAAGTAACATCTCCGATCCGTACGATATCCCCATCGTAGCACTGAGACTCACTTCACTTTTATCATCGATTTTAAAACTTTTTTGCGAAATCTTTTCGCTTAGCAGTGAAGCAAAAAGTCTAAACTCGTTCAAATCCATCCCGCTGCTGCAGATATGGGCAAATTCATCCGAATGGAGGCGATACAGTCCCTCTTGCTTAGGCATTATCCCCTTCAAGAATTGGGCGAATTCTTTTAAAATCAAATCTCCCGCAGGTTCACCGTAGAGATCATTGATCTCTTGGAACGAATCTATATTAATGATCATCAGAAAAATGTTATGTCTCTCTTCCAGCCTTTCGGTCAGTCTTCTTCGATTTTCCAAACCGGTTAACACGTCATAATAGAATTGATGTTCGATAGAATCGAGCATGCTGTTAAAGACATCTTTTATCGCATCAATCTCTTCGATGTTCTCATTCACTTCAATCCGTTTTCTCATATCTTGGGATGCGGTTATATTTTTAATCAAGTTAGAGAAATTTTTAATCGGTTTGATCACATACTGCTTGAGTTCAATAAATATAGACAAGTAGACAACAATGGAAAACATAATAATAAAAAGAATAAAAAAGTTTATCATCTCAGACAGAGGCACTTTTAAATTTTCAACAGGATAGGAGATATCTATAACCCCTAAAATATCCCCTTTTTGAGCATTAACATGACATTTCAAACAATTCTCTTTTGCAACAACCGGATAGTAGTATTCAATAAGCTCGACATCCGAAATATTTAATACCTCTTCCCCCTTGATCGCTTTTGCGACCTCTGGGTTCGATTCTCGGGCCATTTTGTCTTTTTGAATTTCCCCAAATAGATTTGCAACAATTTCACTTCGGTAAACATTGACTTTCATATGAGAATCAACTCGGTTGAGTCTGCTGATGATCTCTTCCAAATCGTCTTTATTCCACCCTCTTTGCATAGCGGAATACAAAGCTTCAAAGACCAGCATACTTGTTTTTTTGGCATCGACATGTGCCAGATTTGCTATGGCATCTTTTTTCATATACTCGCCGTATAAATATGCGGCCGCAAGAGTTACAAACATCGTAATAAAAATTATTTTAGCCGCAATCTTGGTATAGGTTGTTTTATGTGGCACGTTTGACCCGCTTTATTAAATAAGTGATATTTAAAATCGATTGATGATATCTCAATGGTGGTGAAAAATATCTTAAAAGTAATTCTATGCAGGAGCTACGCTACAATTTCGTTTCCACTATAAAAGGTACTTTATATGAGAAATAAACCACTTTTGCTCTTATTGGCGGCTGTTTTTTCGCTTATTGCCGATGAACCGAAGCAATGGGGGGAAAATGTAAGCGGTGTCGTTACGACATTTCATACCCCTAAAAAAGAGATCGCCCTTACGTTTGATGCGTGTGGAGGAAGTGTCCGCAGTTCTCAATTCGATGCAGGACTTATCAACTTTTTATCGGACAACCATATTCCGGCTACGTTATTTATTAACTCCCGCTGGATACAGAGTAATCCGGAAATTTTCGCACGCTTGGCGGCAAACCCTTTGTTTGAGATCGCAAACCACGGCACCGCACACCATCCTCTGTCCGTCAACGGCAAAAGTATTTATAATATCCCCGGTACCGTATCAGCCGAAGACGTCGCGCATGAGATCAACGGTAACGGAGATTTGATCGAAAAACTCACCGGTAAACGTCCCCGATTTTTCCGTTCCGGTACCGCCTATTATGACGAACAGGCCGTCATCATCGCCCATCAAAATGGAGTCGAAATTACCGGATTCAGTATTTTAGGGGATGCCGGGGCAACGTTTAGCGCGCCCAAAGTGGCACAGCAGCTAGAGAGCGCCCGTAGCGGAGACATTCTTATATTTCACATGAACCATCCAGAGGGCGGAACGCGCGAGGGGGTCATTGAAGGGGTCACCAAACTCAAAGCGGAAGGGTTCAGTTTCATTCGCCTCAGTGATGTCAAAGAACATCTTCATCGCCTTCCCTAAAGAGATTTCGGCGGTACTCTAAAATCTTTATCCACTCTAGGAGCTAATCCATGTGTCTGATCATAACCTTTGCCTTTATAGTAGCCGCCCTCTCCTTTTTCGCAAAAGGTCTTATGCCGCATGCCATTATCAGCGGTATTCTTGCCTCTATTTCTCTTTTCTTTTTTATCCGAAAACTGATCGTTAACGGACGATGTATTTTTGGAAACGATACCGATTGCAATGCTAAAAAGTAGCCTCTCCTAGACTCCGCCGTTTATTTCAAATACGAGCGCAACACGCCCACTAACTTCTCTAAATCTTCATCCCTTTGCTGCGCAGGGACATTTGCCCCAAGATGTTCGCGAATATACCCTTCCAACACCTCATTCATCAAACCGTTGACTGCTCCTCGGATCGCGGCAATCTGCTGAAGAACCGCGGAACACTCTTTTTCATCATTCAACGCCTTCTCCAGTGCTTCAGCCTGCCCTTTTATACGCCGAACCCGTGTCAATAATTGTTTCTTAGCATGAATTGTGTGTGCCATAGTGCTCTCTGTTTTTTAATCTTAATTAAGTATACTGGGGTATAGTATCATAATTTTACCAAAGGATAGACTCCAATGCATGTTTCACCCTCTGCCGAACGCTGGTATCACTCCCATATTTTTGATGAGGGAAATCCTCTAGCCGAGCGCAATACCCGTATCGCAGTAGCATTAACCGCTTTCATGATGGTAGCTGAGATTATCGGCGGATGGGTCTATAATTCAATGGCCCTCTTGGCTGATGGGTGGCACATGAGTTCACACGCTTTGGCGTTGGGTTTATCGGTTATGGCTTACAGTGCGGCACGACGATACGCCCACGATAAGCGTTTTGCATTCGGAACATGGAAGATCGAAGTGCTCGGGGGCTATACGAGTGCCATTTTCTTAGTCGCAGTTGCGGGACTTATGCTGTTCCAATCCGCAGAACGGCTGATTTCACCGACACCCATCCATTATAATGAAGCTATTGAAATTGCAATTCTCGGGTTACTGGTCAACCTTGCGTGTGCATGGCTCCTCAAGGACGGACATTCCCACGATCATCATCACCATGATCACAACCACAGTCACCACGAGCACCATCACGACCTTAACCTCCGATCAGCCTATATGCATGTCATCGCGGACGCTGCTACCTCTGTACTGGCAATCTTTGCCTTGATTTGCGGTAAGTTATGGGGGGCGGCTTGGCTCGATCCGATAATGGGTATTGTCGGAGCGGGATTGGTGAGCGTATGGGCATACGGATTACTACGCGACTCAGGACGTATTTTATTGGACGCGGAAATGGATGCCCCCGTAGTGGCAGAAATCTATGAAGTCATTGAAGCCAGCCCTATCAAAGCAACGATTACCGATTTACACGTATGGCGTGTCGGCAAAGGAAAATATTCATGCATCCTCTCCTTGCATACGTCCGAAGGGGTTTCACCCGATTTTTTCAAAGAGCAGCTGAGCATTCATGAAGAGTTGGCTCACATTACCGTGGAAGTGAACCAAGGATAATCTTCCTTTTTCCGTATTCTATAAGTATAGATTAAGGGGAAGTAAATACAATTCGATAATAGTTATTATTTTTATTATCAGAGGTATCCTATGTATCTTATCTTGGAAGCGTTTTGGGACTTAAGTGTCAATATGGGAATTTATATCCTGTTTGGCCTATTGGCTGCAGGAGTATTGCACCAAATCATCAGTGAAAAATGGGTTCAAAAGCATTTAGGTTCCAATACCCACGGTTCTATCTATAAAGCTGCCTTGTTTGGAACACCGCTCCCTTTATGTTCATGCAGCGTTATCCCTTTTGCCGCATCGCTTCGACGTAACGGTGCTTCCAAAGGGGCAACCATGTCATTTTTGATCTCTACTCCGATCACGGGGATTGATTCGATTCTGGCAACATTTGGGATGTTCGGAGGGATATTTACCCTCTATCGCGTATTCACGTCTGTTATTATTGCTATTGTTGCCGGAATGGTTATGAATTTTTTTGAGCCGAAAGAAGTGGGTAAACAAGGCGTTGCTTTCACCGCCACAGCACCGGAATCTGCTCCAAAGATTATCCGGATGACGAAAACAGAGGATAAAAAGCCGTTTTCGGTATCGGGAGTTTTTCACTACGGCTTGGTCACACTCTTGGGGAGTTTTAGCAAACCGCTCTTTTGGGGGTTATTGATCGGTGCTTTTATTACAGCAGCTATCCCCTCCAATCTGCAGGAACTCTTTAATGACAATCGTATTTTGAGCTATCTGATAGCCGTGGCGATCGCCGCCCCTATGTATGTCTGCGCTACCGAATCGCTTCCGATAGCCGCTTCTCTTCTCATTGCCGGAGTTTCTCCGGGTGCCGCCTTTATCTTTTTAAGTGCAGGACCCGCAACGAATACCGTAACAATGGGGGCGGTCAAATCGATGCTGGGAGTACGCGCTTTAGTCATTTATCTCTCGGTCATTGCCATCGGAAGTATTGCATTCGGAGCATCCATCGACCTATTATTTAAGTCGCTTTCTATCAATATAAGTGTGGATCTGCATAAGCACCACGGAATCCTCCAAGAAGGTGCCGCAATTCTCATGCTGGGACTTATGGGATGGCACTTAATACGTGAACGGTTTCAAAAAAAGGACACATCCTGCAAGGGAGGATCGTGTTGCTCCTAAAACAGCGACACCCCCCTTCAGTGTATTATCCGCTATAATTCCGCAATTATTTGCCA
>NZ_JAHFAQ010000014.1:8194-25884 GCF_023250475.1 Sulfuricurvum sp.
ATCCCTCATGAATGAAACTCTTCTCATCCTCGCTATAGCATTGGCGATGGACTCTGTCGCCGTCTCCATTGCCATCGGATCTAAATATAAAGAGCTTTTGCTCCCCAATGCTCTCTTCGTTGCTGCCGTCTTTGGCTTTTTTCAGGGAGTTATGCCGCTGGCAGGATACTTCATCGGAATCAGCTTTGCCGAATACGTGCAATCATTTGATCACTGGATCGCCTTTCTCCTCCTCGTAGGTCTGGGGGGAAAAATGCTCTATGAAGCGTACAAAAATGAATTTGATGAAGAGGTAACCGACCTTTCAACCAAAACGCTTATCACGTTAGGGATTGCTACGAGTATCGATGCGATGGCTATCGGGGTGACGTTTGCTTTTTTGAAAACTGATATATTCACCGCTGCCGGCGTGATCGCACTGGTCACATTTGCATTGTGTGTCATTGCCGTGTATGTCGGAAAAAAACTGGGATCACTTCTGGAGAGCAAAGCAGAAATGCTTGGAGGATTGATTCTTATCGGTTTAGGTTTTAAAATCTTATTAGAGCATACCGGATTGATTTAATTATTACCATCCATCGGTTGCGTGGTTATCATGTTTTGATTTTTTGTAACGGCGGGCATTGACCCGTTTTTCGAGCTGATTTTGGGCATAAAACAACTCCTCTTTAATGGTCTCTATCTCCTCGTCACCCGCACGAAAATCGAGAATTTTTTGCCCCAATGCTTCGAGTTCCATATACTCGTCTTTGTACAGCTTTACCGCTTCATTCTTTTCCAAAAATCGAAAATTCATATCCACTTTTTGGTCATACTGTTCTTTGGTCGGATTGTCGCTTTTCGCCAAATAGGACAATATCCCGCTGATAAAGCGGCCCAACAGACGAATATACCGAAGCCGTTTTGAATTTTCTTCTTTAGATGTCCCCATAAACCCTCATATTAATCATTCGTCGATACAATACCGCCATTATACCCTTAAGAGGATTTAGTATGCGCATTTCACTTATTGCCCTGTTTTTATTTGCAACCACATTGATGGCCGATTACTCTCATCAGCCGATCGATCAAAAGCTGATCGACTCTAAAATCAAGATTATCGATATCCGTACCCCTTCCGAATGGAAAACAACGGGATTGGTAAAAGGTTCGTTTCCGATCATGTTCTTTGATGAAAACGGGAATTACGATATGAACGGTTTTCTAGCGCAGCTGAATCAAAAAGTCAAAAAGAATGAACGCTTTGCCCTCATCTGCAACAGCGGCAGCCGAAGTAAAGTTTTAGGTACCTATTTGGGAAAACAGCTAGAGTACAGTGTCATTGATTTAGACGGAGGTATCCAATACGCCATCGGTAAAAAAATACCGCTGGAGCCGTATAAACCGAAACCTTAAATGTTCCGTTTTATCTGGCTTTTAACCACCCGAATACTCCTCACGTTCGGCTTGATTATCCTCATTGCCGCCGGAATCGGGTATGGATTGTATTGGATATTAACGTAAAAATTCGAGCAGATCGAGATACTCTTTTTCGATCACGCCGAGGTTTTCCAACATTCGCATCTCATCCACTCCCGGATTCTCGCTCAGAAACTCTCTACGCCATTGAATATTATCTTGAAGTTCAGAGAGTCCTGTGGAGAGATACTCGATCATTGACTCAATGTCGGCACCGCGAACCGAACCTTCCGTATCCGCTTTGTAAAACAAGAGAGCATACTCTCCCGTCTCATGTGAAAAACGGAAATCTTCGGCAATATTATGAATAATCGTCTTGATCCGTTCATCCTTGATAAGTCGTTTTGCCATTGTCGACCTCCTCATTAAAGTATGTGATTGTAATGGCTTTTGGTATAGGAGTTGCTTAGATAAACTATCCAAACAATAAAGATTAATCAACATTGTGAAATCACTCAAACTCAAAACAAAACTTCTGTACTTGTTATTGCTGGTCGGTTTTGGCCTTGTAGTGGTTGGATTAATCGGTTATATCAATATACAGAACATCAAACGAAATATGGATACCCTCTATTTCGGCTCCCTCATCCCCTTAAGCGATCTCAATACGATTACCGCAACCTATCATAATAATATTGCCTCATCCGTCTACCGATGGAGCCACCAACTCCTCAGCGATGAGCAGGCATCGGAAACTATTATGCAGGGATTGGATCAAATCAATCATTTATGGAGTGACTATCTTTCCCATCATAAACGCCCGGAAGAGATGGCTTACGTCAATTACACCGAAACACAAATCCAAAGCATCGGAAACTACTTTAGCGAAGTACGCTCACTCATGAACGATTCAAGCCGCTCGCATCCCATCTCCCTGATGACTATGGATGAAAATATCCAATCCATACATTCCACCATTGCGCAACTTATCGCCTACGAAAATGCCACGGCCAAATATGAGCACTCGATGCTGTTGGCTCAATACGAAAATGCGCTCTTGCAGTTAGTCTTCTTTTTGGGGGTTATTTTAGCGCTCGTCATGGGATTAGCGTGGATAATTTTTTCCCGCATCGAAGTACAGCAGCAACAGCTGATTGCTTCAAGCGAAACGCTCAAACACCTTAATCTCAAACTCGAGCAGGCCTCCTACACCGATTCCCTGACCTCATTGTTCAATCGGCGCTATTTTAATATTGTCTATGAACGGGAATTTAAGCGTGCTTTACGCTCTAACACCCCTTTTGTTTTTATGATGATCGATATCGATTTTTTTAAACAATATAACGATACCTATGGCCATTTACAAGGAGACACAGCTCTCCAAGCCGTGGCAAAAGTACTTAGAAATGCGCTGCAGCGGCCGGGAGACTATCCGTTTCGTTTAGGGGGAGAAGAGTTCGGGATTATCCTTACCGATACCGATTGCGCAAATGCTCACAGTATGGGAGAAAAAGTACGCGCCGCTATTGAGAGGTTAAAAATCGAACACAAGGGATCGAAGATTTTACCCATATTGAGCATCTCTGTCGGTGGAATTTGCATTACCCCTACCGTCGATATGAGTGAAGATTCTCTGATTCATGCAGCAGATACGAACCTCTATGCCGCTAAAGAGCGGGGGCGCAATCAAGTGATGTTCAGCAATCAACTGTAATCCATGCGTGAAGTATAAACTTATTTCGGATTTTTGAATTTAAAGGTCAGTTTTTCGAGATGTGTGCGTACTTTCGGAGAAATATCTCCTTGAAATTCCATCCATCCCTCTTTATACGCACCGCCGCAAGCGAGTGACTTTTTTAACACGGATAAGACTTTTTGTGCTTCTTCTTCACCGAGACTGAACGGACCGACGAGAGTGACCGTTTTCCCTTTGCGCTTCTCTTTTTGAAAGACAAGACGGTGCGCAGAAGGATCGAGAACGCTAAGAGGCTGCGCCGTTTTTTCCTCTTCCAGACTCCATCCATCCCCCCAAGAGGCTCCCAAATCGAGAGAGAGCGGCGTTCCGCGGCTCATTTAGATTCTCCGCTGTAGGTAAACCGCTTCACGCCGTTTGGCAGCGTCTCCTCGAACATCTCACTTGGGCGTACCCACAACCCCTGTTCACCGTACAATGGCCGATAGACCACGAGAAGTTCACCGGTCTCAGAGTGTTTAGCTTCCCCGATCACTTCGTAGTATTTCCCCTTGTAGTGACGATACAACCCTTTTTCAACCACGCACGACCTTCTGAACGAGGGCGCTAATACCTTCACCGTCCAAAGCTCCGCGATTGGCCATAGAGAGGATCGGATTCATGCAGTATTTATTGTTATCATACACAACCACAATCACCTCATCTCCCTCTCTAAGAAAGTTCGTCTCACCGAAATGGGTATAGCGGGTTGCTCCGATACTGATAATCGCCTGCTTAGGATATCCGGCCTCTTTGAGATAGCTTTGAATCGGTTCCAAGGGACCGAAATCAAGTTGCGTATTGATTTGGTTTTTGAGCCAGTTAATAAGTTTACCGTAAAAATAACTGTATCCCGTAAGCTCCACATCCTCGCCGTAACGTAAAAGACTCCCCTCACGTCGTAAGAACGAAGCGATACGGTAGGTCTCCATAACACCCCCCTTTTCAAACGACCCGACCGGAATCAGTGTGGAGGATAGCCCTTTCGAGGCTTCACCCCAATTTTTTTTGTGGCTGATCTTTGCGGCACCCTCTTTACGGAGAGAACAGTCATTGTACGCACCGAAAAATTTAGGTGCAATATCGATAATATTCCCCTCACTGTCATAATCAAGATCACAGATAAGTGCCACTTCGGGCTCGGGCTGAACATTACACATTTCGTTGGGAAGGAGGATGGTATCGCAGCTAAGAGGGTAGACACCGAGCTGTCCCTCATGTCCGGGAATGTAAAAAGGGAATATTCCCTTAGGTCCGTTCGGATCTTCGCTCACGACATCTTTGAAATCGGCACTTTCACCGGCTTGTTCGAGGTGGAGGGCAAAATTGCCCGCAACCCCGAGTCCGACGTAATTTTTATAAGCTTCCACTTGCTTTTGCCTCAGCAAACTCTTCGTACGAACCTTTAAAATCGATATAGGTTCCATCAAGATGCAACTCAATAATACGATCTGCAAACGCATCGAGTAACTCACGGTCATGGCTCACACAAATAACATTGCCTTCAAAATCGAGCAGTGCTTCGCCGAGAGCAATAATCGCTTCTAGGTCAAGGTGATTGGTAGGCTCATCGAGAACGAGGAAATTCCCCCCCTCCAACATCATCTTCGAAAGCATCATACGATGTTTTTCTCCCCCTGAAATCTTCTCAACGCTTTTCTCTTGCTGTTCGCCGTTGAAAAGCATACGTCCAAGACAGTTACGAATTTCCGAGATTTCACGTTTTGGATCAAATCCGCGAAGCCAATCGTATAGCGTCCCGTCCCCTTTAATTTTGTCGGTCGTGTCTTGCGGGAAATAGCTGTACTCAATCGTCGCACCCCAAGTGACGGTTCCGCTTGTCGGCTTCATCTCTTCCATAAGGATTTTGCACAACGTTGATTTACCGGCACCGTTGGGACCGATGATGGCGATTTTTTCACCCGGAGCCACCAAAATATCAAAATCACGCAAGACCTTCAAATCGTCATAACTGTGAGAAACATTCGCCACGCGCAATGCTTCATCCCCCATAGGACGCTTTGGCTTGAAGACGATACTCGGGTCACGGCGGCTTGATGGTTTGATATCTTCAATCGTAAGTTTATCGAGTTGCTTTTGGCGAGAGGTCGCCTGTTTTGCTTTTGATGCATTCGCGGAGAATCGACGGACAAACGCTTCGAGTTGCTCTTTCTCTTTTACTTTTTTATCACGATCAAGTTGCATCTGGTTTGCCATGATAGTAGAGGCCATATACCAATCGTCATACGTTCCCGTAAATTCACGAATTTTTTGGAAATCGACATCGAGGATATTCGTAACAACGGCATTAATGAAGTGACGGTCATGCGAGATGATGACCAATGTCCCCTCATGGCGCTGAAGCTCACGCTCCAGCCATCCGATCGTGTCGATATCGAGGTTATTCGTCGGCTCATCGAGGAACAAAACATCCGGTTTCGGATAAAGAACCTGAGCAAGGAGAACTTTGAATTTTTCCGATGAAGGGAGACTTGACATCAAATCATTATGATGCTCTGCCGAAATCCCGACATTTTCCAAAATCTTGGCGATTTGAACGTCGTATTCGTAGGTCGGATCTTCTTCAACCGAAATCATCTCCAACTCCGCAAGGCGGTCATTCGTTTTTTCATCTTCGAAATCGCCGTTGGCGTACAAATGTTCTTTCTCTTTGATCGCATCAAAAAGGCGTTTATTTCCCCACAATACCGCATCGGCAATGGTGAAATCCTCAAACGCAAACTGATTTTGACCCAAAATCCCTACTTTGAGACCCGGCTCGATGGAGATATCCCCCTCGTACTCTTTGATCTCTCCGCTGAGAATTTTCAAAAAAGTTGTTTTTCCGGCGCCGTTGGCTCCGATAAGACCGTACCGTTTATTACGGTCGAGTTTGAGGTTAATCCCCTCGAATAAAACCCGACTTCCAAAACGCATTGTTAATTTTGTGACTTGTACCATTGTGAAACTCTTTACTTTAATTAATTTCGCGATTATATCCAAATTCCCATTATCACCTCATAAAGGTTGAAATATTAAAGTAAATTGTTACAATATGTTAGAGTAAGTTCTTTACACGATAACCGCCTTAGGCTATACTACTCAATCCGCTTCTTCATCCTTTTAGAGGTACCCAAAAAACTCCGCAGGAGATACACATGGTCGAATCTGAACTTTACCCTTTGTTGTCCCAATCAGGATTCCAAATTCCCCCGTTTCGCCGATTTGCGCTCAATGAGCCGATTGAACTTGATTTTTATCCCGTAGCACTTAAAGTCGAATCCCCTAAAATCGTCCATAAAAGCGATGTGGGCGGGGTGAGTATTTCACTGAGCACTCGTGAAACGGCAGAAGCGGCACGTGATCAGATGATACGCCGAATCGGTGAACACAATATCGTACTGGATTCCCAAGACGGCTTTATCGCTACCGCCATGATTCAGGGAGAGGAACTCTTTGCCGGTGTCGTGGATGATCCGATTTTCGGACAAATTATCCTCTTTGGCAAAGGGGGGGTGTTGCTGGAACTCTACCGTGACGTCTGTTACATTGATATACACGCGGGTGAAGCTGAAATTCTACGTGCGATCCGCACGACCAAAATCAGCAAACTGTTTGAAGGGTTTCGAGGCTCACAACCGATGATGGGGAAAATCGTCGAATTTATTCAAACCCTTCAACGCTTTATCAAAAGCAATCCGAACATTCGCGAATGCGATCTCAACCCCGTCATCTTTAACCCCAAAGGGTTGCACGTCGTAGATGCCAGGATCGATTATCACACTGCCCTCACTGGGGGTACGCCGGCAAAACGGATACGTAACAACTTTTTCGATAACCGCTGCGTTGCCGTTATCGGTGCGTCTAATGATCCCAATAAAGTGGGTTACGCCATCGCCCATAATGCCCTCTCTTTTAAAGGCAAACTCTTTTTGGTCAATGCCAAAGGGGGGACATTTGAGGATCATCACCTCTATTGTTCCCTAAACGACATTCACGAAACGATTGATACCGCCGTTATTACAATCCCCTCATGTCATGTCATCGAAACGATTGAAGCGCTTATTCCCATGGGAGTGAAAAATATTATTATCGTTTCGGCCGGGTTCAAAGAGATTGGCGATACCCGAAGCGAAGAGCGTTTAAGCGAGTTGGCACAACAGCATAATCTCAATATTATCGGTCCGAACTGCTTGGGTTATTACGAATCGACCCAAAGCCTTAACCTTACCTTCGGCTCCCCGGTTATCAAGAAAGGTTCTCTTGCCCTCATCGCCCAATCAGGAGCCGTCCTCTCGTCATTGATGGACAAAGCGACCCAAGAAGGGATCGGATTCTCCCATATCCTCTCAGCGGGAAACATGGCGGACATGGGCTTCGCCGATATTATCACGATGCTCTCGGCCGATCCCGAGTGTCACGCAATCTCCCTCTATGCCGAGGGGATACAAGATGGGAAAGCATTTTTGGAAGCTTTGCGTCTTTGCAGCAAACCGATCCGTGTCTATAAAGCGGGAAAATCCCCGCAAGCAAGAAAAGCGGCTTTTTCCCATACCGGAAATCTCAGCGGTGACTACCCTATGTTTCGAGGTCTGTTGGAGAGTGTCGGTGTAAAAATGGTGGACTCCATCGAAGCACTCCTGTATGCCAGAAATTTTGAAAATATCGCCGTTATCACCAATGCCGGAGGGCCTGGAACTATTATCACCGATGTCATTATTGAACGCGCATCCAAACTCTATACCCTGAGAGAGGATGATATTAAAGCGCTTGATGCCATTTTACCCGCGAACTGGTCGCGCAACAACCCTATCGACATCATCGGCGATGCGCGCAGTGAGCGCTTTGAGGCGGCATTGCGTTGCGTCGATGCGATGGAGGGAGTCGATTTAATCTATCTTCTTATCACCCCTCAGATGATGACCGATACCCTCAATATCGTTCGCCTCTTGGATCGGCCGTGGAACAAGCCGGTTTTTCCTATCCTGCTGGGGGGGGCTATGATGAGCGAAGCCCTCCTCTTTTTACGGGAGCATTCCAAGCCCTGTTTCACCACATTGCACGAGGCGGGAGCGTTTTTGTAAAGTTTTGACATGGGATTTTGACTAATTATAAATATACAATTATTCTTAACATTCCCATAAGATTCTAATTGCTAGAATGTGTGCAGGATTATGCTGGTTATAGTTCGATTTTTTCACGGAGTACAATGTGACACAAATTTATGTCGGGAATATTCCCTACGGCAAAGACGAAAACGATCTCAAAGATCTTTTCGGACAATACGGTGAAGTTAGTTCAGTTAAATTCGTAAACGACAAAGAGACAGGACGTTTCCGTGGTTTCGGTTTCGTTGAAATGGCGAATCAAGACGAAGCTAACAAAGCGATTACTGCCCTTGAAGGTAACGATTTCGGCGGACGTACACTTCGTGTTAACGAAGCTCGTCCACGTGCTCCACGCCCTCCACGCGATCGCTGGTAATCACATCATGAGGCCCTTGCGGGCTTTCATGCCTCATACTATTTCCTCTTTTACTTCCAAAAATAAATAATTTATTATAAAGATGCACTTATGACTTATACTCTCACCGAACCTTATATCGAGCTCCATAAACTAATTAAACTGCTAGACCTTGTCGATACCGGCGGTCAAGCCAAATTACTCATCGAAAACAACCAGGTCTTTCGCAATGGTGAAATTGAAACCCGCAAACGGGCAAAAATTACCAAAGGGGATAAAATCACCATCGGTGACGCCGTTATCGAAGTGATCTAATCCATTGTTATTTAATGGAGTTTTCACTATAATTCCTGATCTTATTTAACGGCTCTACACGAGGTTCAAAAAACGTATGAAAAACACAAAAATGATGGTAGTCGGTTTTGTCAGTGCCGTAGCGGTTAGTGTCGTCCTTTCGACATCACTGTTTGCAAAAAATTCTGCTTCCGAACCTACCGAAGCCTCTGTAGAAGCCTCGCGTCTCCAATCGCTTGCCAAATTTACCAAAGTTTTGGGAATTGTCGAACAGTATAATGTAGACGGCCTGACGGTTGATCAGCTTATCGACAAATCATTGCAGGGGATGCTCTCCAATCTCGATGCCCACTCCACCTACATGGATAAAAAAAGCTACGACAACCTTAAAACGCAAACCGACGGGGAATTCGGCGGTCTTGGGATAACGGTCGGTATGCGCGACAATACCCTCACGGTTATTGCCCCTATCGAAGGGACGCCTGCCGATAAAGCAGGGATCAAAGCGGGAGACATTATCCTTAAAATCAATGATAAATCAACCCTTAGCATGACGATTGACGATGCGGTCGGCTTGATGCGCGGAGCGCCCAAAACCCCTATCGACATCACCATTGTCCGCAAAGGGGTTGCCGATCCGATCAAAGTGCATATCATTCGTGATATTATCACCGTAGAATCTGTCTACACGCGTACGATAAGCGGGAATATCCTCTATATCCGTGTCACCAGTTTCGATAAAAAAGTAGCGGCGGATGTCAAAAAGGCGATTAAAAAGCACGCGAGCAAAAGCAAAGGGATCATCCTTGATTTGCGCAACAATCCGGGCGGACTCCTCGATCAAGCGGTGGACCTGACCGATCTATTCGTTGATGAGGGGATTATCGTATCCCAAAAAGGGCGCAACAAAGCCGACGATATCACCTATAAAGCGACGAAAAGCAATACGATTACCGCGCTTCCACTCGTTGTTTTAGTCAACGAAGGCTCAGCCAGTGCATCCGAAATCGTCAGCGGTGCGCTCCAAGATTTGAAACGTGCCGTCATTGTCGGAGAGAAAACGTTCGGAAAGGGCTCCGTGCAGGTTGTTATGCCGATTACCGAAACCGAAGGGATAAAATTGACCGTAGCCCGCTATTACCTCCCAAGCGGTCGCACCATTCAGGCCGTCGGTGTCACTCCGGATATTGAAGTCGTTGCCGGTGAAATCAAAAACCACGATAAGTCGTTTAATATCAAAGAGGCCGATCTCAAAGAGCATCTCACCTCTGAAATCGAAAAAGAGAGCGGAATGATCGATGTAACCGAAGTCAATGCAACCAATAAAACGATTATCACTCCGGAACAGATGAATAAAGATATTCAGCTCAAAGAGGGTGTCGATATTATCAAAGCTCTAATCATAGTCAAAGGAAAATAATCATGGAAAAACGCGATCTCATCTACGAAGGAAAGGCTAAACGCCTCTTTAATACCGACGATGCCAATTTAGTCATTGCAGAATTTAAAGATGATTTGACCGCATTCAACGGAGCCAAAAAAGACAACGAATCGGGAAAAGGGGCGTTGAATAATAAAATTTCAACCGAACTCTTCAAGATGTTGGCTAAAAACGGTGTTGAATCCCATTTCGTTGATATGCTCGATGATACCCATATGCTCTGCAAAAAAGTGGACATAATCTTGATCGAAGTGATCGTCCGCAACATCGCAACCGGAAGCCTGAGTAAAAATCTCGGTATTGCCGATGGAACGGTTCTCCCTTTTACATTGGTCGAATTCGATTATAAAAACGATGAACTCGGTGATCCGAAACTCAACGATCAACACTGCTTGATTCTGAATCTTGTCAAAAACGAAGCGGAACTCGATCAACTCCGTGCGATGGCGCGTGAAGTAAACAGCATCTTACGCCCTTATTTCCATGAAAAAGGGCTTAATTTAGTCGATTTCAAACTCGAATTCGGTCGTGATGCAAACGGAAAAATCATCTTAGCCGATGAAATCAGCCCTGACAACTGCCGTTTTTGGGATTTGGCTACCGGTGAGAAAATGGATAAAGACCGTTTCCGACAAGGGCTTGGCGGGCTCAAAGTAGCCTACGAAGAAGTATTAAACAGAATATTGGGGTAATAATGAAAGCAATCGTAAATGTATTTTTGAAAAACGGAGTTTTGGACTCTCAGGGAAAAGCGGTACAGCATGCACTGTCGGGACACGGTTTTGAAAGCGTCAAAGATGTTCGCGTCGGGAAACAAATCATTATTGAACTGAATGAGAGCGATGCATCTGCAGCCAAAGAGAAAGTAGCTCATATGTGCGAAGAGCTTTTGGCAAACACCGTTATCGAAGACTATGAGATCGAGATTCAAGCATGAAAGTCGGCATCATCCAATTTCCGGGGACAAACTGTGAGTACGATACCCAGCATGCGTTTGCCGCATTAGGGTGTGAAACACAAATTCTTTGGCACAAAGAGGAGACTATCCCCTCTGACATGGATTTGGTAGTAGCTGCAGGGGGATTTAGCTACGGTGATTATCTCCGCAGCGGTGCCATCGCTAAAATGTCTCCGATTATGAAAGCGCTAAAAATCTATGCTGATAACGGCGGAAAAGTGTTAGGTATCTGTAACGGATTTCAGGTATTGACCGAGACAGGGCTACTTCCCGGAGCGCTTAAACGCAATGAAGGGCTTCACTTTATCTCTCGCCATCACTATCTTAAAGTAGTGAATAACGATAACATTTTTCTCCGCAAATGCGCAGTGAACCAAGTCGTTAATATCCCTATCGCTCATCATGACGGTAATTTTTATATCGATAACGAAGGGCTTCAAGAGCTTTACGCAAACGACCAGGTTCTTCTAAAATATACCGATTCTGTCGGAGAGATCGAGAACCCGAACGGTTCAGTCGACAGTATTGCTGGAATTTGTAATAAAAACAAAAATGTTTTCGGTTTAATGCCTCACCCTGAACGTGCAATGGAGACCCTTTTAGGCTCGGATGACGGCAGAGCGATGCTCGAAGGGTTTATAAACGCTTGAAAGCTTTAGCTCTTCTCTTTTTCCTTGCAGGACACATTCTTTTTGCAGAACCTTCGGTTCTCACAGATCCGGCTCAATCAGCATCCCCTGCAGCCGAGGAAACACCCGGAACGGCACAAGCCGGCGAATCGGATGTTAACGCTCTTTTTTCCGGGGTTTCCGCAGCAGGTCTAACGCTTCAGTTTCATGATCTGCCTGCACGTCCCTATGTCGGAGAAATAATCCCCGTTACCGTTAAACTCACTCCCGTTGATTTGGCATCCGGGAATATCGAATACACCCTTCAAAATGAAGAGGGTATCCGTATTTTCAGTGACACACCGCGCCGAAGCGTCAAAGAGGATGGGGTGTATGATACATTCTATTTTCTCGTTCAATCCTCTTCCGTCCGTTTTCCTGACATTACCGCAACCCTTACATCGACAGGAAAAACTACCGAAGCGCTTATCGGAACCGCACTAAGCGCTACAACCCTTAGCCCGCCTTCGGGCTATGCTAATGTTTTAGCCGATAAATTTGAAGTCATCAACTATAAAACGACCCCCTATAACAATGAGAGCAACGTCGTCATTTTTACCGTAAAAGCGTCACGATGTAATATCGGTGACTTTTCTATCCCTAATGCTATTAAGCAAGGGTTTGAATCTAAGTTTTCCAACGTCGGCGAATCGCAAATGACCTATTACGCGATTATCCCGAATACCGATCAAAATCTAAATTTCTCATTTTTCAATCTAAAAAAGCAGCGTTACGAATCTCTGGTTATACCGATCGTCGTAGATGATGATACTGTCTCTACCCAAAGCGATCTCTCCCCGACCGATGCACGCCACACTGAACTCAAAATCGGTGCAGCCGGAATCGTCGTTATATTGCTATTTGGAATGTTTTACTGGAGACGGAATAAATGGTATCTTTATATTTCGGCATTGCCGATGTTTTATATCGTCTACACCCTTCTTCCCAACCAAAACGTATGTGTTAAGAAAGATGCGCCGATCTATTTGCTTCCGATAAAAAACGGAACGATTTTTGAAATGACCCTTCAAGATGAACATCTCGAATCCGAAAATGAAGTGGGCGATTTTATTAAAATACATCTTGGAAATGATAAAGTAGGCTGGGTAAACAAACGTGATCTTTGCCCGAATTAAGTGGCTTTATGCCGTAATCATCATCTTCACTGGGATGACGCTGATGATAGTGACCTTCTATCTTCTCCCGAAGCCCTATGCCGTAAAGTTTTCGGCATGGTTTATCCGCCTTCTCGTCTTTATACCCGTACAAGTCAAGGGAACCCCCGATCCTGAGGCTCAGATGTACCTCGTCAATCACCAAAGCGATATCGATATCGGTGTGATGGAGACCATTACAACTAAAGACTTGGCTTGGGTCGCTAAAAAAGAGCTATTTGATATCCCTTTCTTCGGTTTGGTTGTTCGATTGCCTAAAGATATCGCACTTGAGCGGGAGTCTAAAACTGCCCTTGTCAAACTGATCAAAGAGTGTAAAGACCGTATTGATCACGGACGTGTTATTACTATCTTCCCTGAGGGAACCCGCACTGAAACAGGTAAGATGAAGCCGTTTAAAGCGGGTGCCAAAATGGTTGCCGATAAATTTAGCCTCAAAGTTCAGCCTGTCGTCCTTATCGCAACCGCACACCATTTCAGCAATAAACGAAAAATCTTTCGCTCCGGAACCATAACCGCTATTTATCTGGACTCTTTTGTCGCCGACAAAAGCAATCCTGAGTGGCTCTCCGAGACGCACGATAAAATGCAAAGGGCATACGATGATGCCCTCTCCAATCTTCCTCAATATTCGTAAAAGTCTTTTGTGGCTATTTTAGGGTCACTATCTCATCGGCACACCACTGTGCCAAATCCCCATCATGGGTGATAAGCAATACTCCCATCCCCTCAATATTTTTTACAATCAGTTTCATAATATCAAGCTGATTCAGATTATCGAGTGCTGACGTCGGCTCATCAAGAAGCAATAGTTTCGGCTTCATCAATAATGCCCTCAAGATTGAGCATCGCTGTAACTGTCCGCCGGAGAGTTTATGAGGCAATGTATCCAGATGCGCCTCATCCAGCCCCATTTGCTCCATCAGCAATTCATACCCCTCCATCCGTGCAACTTCTCGGATCTGGTCACGTATTGTATACGTAGGGTGAAACGAGCTGTAGGGGTCTTGAAAGACTTGTGAGAGCGATGTAGAACGGATAGAGCCGAAGAAGGGTTTACGGTGCCCTAAAATGAGCTCAAACAGTGTCGATTTTCCGACACCGCTAGGCCCGACTATCGCTTTGATCTCCCCTTTTTTAAGAGAAAGTGAAAAATTATCGAACAATAACATATCTTTCTTATATCCAAAAGATATGTTTTCGATATTTAAAACAGAGTTCAACGAATCTGCCCTTTTCCGTATACCTTGTATTTATAAGTGGTTAAGCCCTCTATTCCCATCGGTCCTCGAGCATGTAGTTTACTGGTACTGATCCCTACTTCAGCCCCAAATCCGAACATCCCCCCATCGGTAAAACGTGTTGATGCATTAACGTACAGGGTAGAGGCGTCAATGCTGTTCATAAATTTTTCTGCCGTCGTTATATTTTCGGTAATAATCGATTCGGAATGAGATGAACCAAACCGGACGATATGGCTGATTGCCCCATCCACTCCGTCAACGACACGCAGGTTGAGGATATTCGCCAAATATTCGGTATCAAAATCCTCTTCGCTCGCTTTCTCAACCGAAATAATTTCGCGTGTCTGTTCACACCCTTTCAGCCGTGTATTCTCCCGGTCAAATACCTCTTTGATCAAAGGGAGCACCTCTAATGCGATGGTACTGTCTACCAATAGGGTTTCAATCGAATTGCAAGCAGAAGGACGTTGGACTTTGGCATTTACCGCAATACGAAGAGCATCTTGAATTTTTGCATCTTTATCAATATACAAATGGCATTGTCCTTTGTCATGTTTGACAACAGGAACACTCGAATTTTGGCTCACAAAACGGATCAATGCCTCTCCGCCGCGGGGAACGATCAAATCGACGTATTGATCCATTTTAATGAGTTTTGCGACCCCTTCTCGCGTTGCGTCCGGCAAAAGGGCAATGAGCTCTTTCGGGAGATTGTTACGGAGGAGAACCTGCTGCAAGACATCTGCAATAATACCGTTGGAGGCTTCAGCCTCTTTTCCCCCTTTGAGGACACATCCGTTCGAACTTTTAAAGCAGAGTGCCGCCGTATCGGAGGTGACATTCGGGCGGGACTCATAAATGATTCCGATCACTCCGATAGGGATACTCACTTTCTCGATTTTAAGTCCCACTTCGGTAACCCACCCCTCAAGCACTTTTCCGATAGGGTCTTTAAGTGCGGCGATCTCTTCAATCGCTACCGCCATAGACTCAATCCGCTTTTCGTCGAGCATTAGACGCTCCATCAGTGATGCGGCTAACTTCTCTTCAGAACCTTTACGCATATCAAGCGCATTGGCTTCGATAATATTCATCGTATTGGCACGAAGCGCTTCGGCCATTTCACGAAGAATCCGGTTACGTTCGCTTCCGCTTAATGTTGCCAGAACACGGCTAGCAGATTTTGCTTTGTCTAAAAAATGTTCCATGAAAGTTCCCTTTTAATTGGGGATATTATAACAAATGAGGATTAAGAAGAAGAATTCCCCCAGCGGGGAATGGGAAAGAAAAGAAATTATTCGATTTCAGCGTCGATGACGTCGTCATCTTTTTTCGCATTTGATGAAGCGGCTTCGCCACCTTCATTTTGTTTGTACATTTGCTCTGCCATTTTATGGCTCGCGTCTGCCAATTTCTTGGTAGCCGCTTCGATCTCCTCTTTAGAAGCATCTTGGTTTTTCAAGACCGCTTTAAGTTCTTCGAGAGCCGATTCGATTGCCGCTTTTTCGCTTGCGTCAATTTTATCTTCCATCTCTTTGAGAGATTTTTCGGTTTGGCTAGCCAACGCGTCCGCTTGGTTACGAAGATCTACGATCTCTTTGCGTTTCGCATCTTCGGCTTTGTGGTTTTCCGCGTCTTGAACCATTTTATTGATCTCTTCTTCGCTGAGTCCGGAGCTTCCTGAAATCGTGATCGATTGAGATTTACCGGTCCCTTTGTCTGTCGAGCTAACAGTGAGGATACCGTTGGCATCGATGTCAAACGTTACCTCGATTTGAGGTACACCGCGCGGTGCCGCAGGGATACCGGTAAGTTCGAACAACCCGAGAGATTTGTTATCGCGGGCAAACTCACGCTCACCTTGGACAACGCTGATGCTGACGGCCGGCTGATTGTCTTCGGCAGTCGAGAACACTTGCGATTTTTTCACCGGAATTGTGGTCCCTTTTTCGATGATCTTCGTCGCTACGCCGCCAAGTGTTTCAATCCCGAGAGAGAGCGGTGTAACGTCGAGGAGAAGTACGTCTTTAACGTCTCCGCGAAGAACCCCGCCTTGAATCGCCGCACCCGCAGCTACGACTTCATCCGGATTTACCCCTTTGTTAAGGGTTTTACCGCCGAACTCATCGGATACCATTTTTTGTGCGATCGGAAGACGCGTTGATCCACCAACCATGATAACTTCGTTAATTTCATTGTTGCTCATCCCTGCATCTTTCATCGCAGTTTTGATATGGCTGATCGTCTCTTTAACCAATGTATCGATCATCCCCTCGAATTTCGCACGGGTCAATTTCACAACTAAGTGTTTAGGACCTGATGCGTCTGCGGTGATAAACGGAAGATTTATTTCGGTTTCTTCAGCAGATGAAAGCTCTTTTTTCGCATTTTCAGCCGCGTCTTTGAGACGTTGAAGCGCCATTTTGTCCGCTTTGAGATCGATACCGTGGTCGGATTTGAACTCGTTTGCGAGGAAGTCTACGATTTTGTTATCGAAGTCATCCCCACCGAGGAACGCATTACCGTCGGTTGAGAGAACCTCGAAAGTTCCCTCAGAGATTTCAAGAACCGTAACGTCGAACGTTCCGCCCCCTAGATCGTAAACAAGAACTTTTTCATCCCCTTTTGAATCCAACCCGTATGCAAGAGCAGACGCAGTAGGCTCGTTGATGATACGAAGGACGTTAAGACCTGCAATCGTTCCCGCCTCTTTCGTCGCTTTACGCTGTGCATCATTGAAGTACGCAGGAACGGTAATAACCGCATCGCTAACCGCTTGGCCGAGGTAGCTTTCCGCATCCGCTTTCAATTTTGAAAGGATTTTTGCAGAGATTTCTTGCGGCGTGTAGATTTTACCCGCTACGTCAACCGCAGCCATACCGTTTTTATCGACGATTTTATAGGTAACTTTATCGTGCGCCTCTTTTGCTTTCTCTTCGTTCATCATAAGACCCATGATACGTTTGACCGAGTAGATCGTTTTATCCGGATTTGTGATCGCCTGACGTTTTGCAGGATCTCCGACAAGGATCTCCCCTTTGTCCGTAAACGCTACAACCGATGGAGTGGTGTTTTTTCCCTCTTTGTTCGGGATAATTTTTGCTTCGCCGCCTTCATAAACAGCAACACATGAGTTGGTAGTACCAAGGTCAATTCCAATAACTTTTGACATAATATTCTCCTATTTTTTATTTAAATTAATTTGCAATAACGACCATTGCATCGCGCAATGTCCGTTCTTTGTATCGAAACCCTTTTTGGAAAGTGTTTACGATAGCTCCGCTTTCATGCTCATCACTGTCTACACGCTGTACTGC